>NZ_JAYSDK010000016.1:101919-104582 GCF_041914405.1 Zoogloea sp. | reverse complement strand
CCAGCAGGTCCGTGCCGATGTTGCCCGGGCCGATCAGGGCGCATTTGATTTTCTTGGTCATCGCTGTGTTTCCTTTTGGGGTCGCGAAGGGTTAAACCATGCTGCGCACCACACCGCCTTCGACCCGCAGGGCCGCGCCGTGGGTGGCAGACGAAAGGGGACTGCAGACGTAGGCGACGAGATTCGCCACCTCCGCCGGGTCGATGAAGCGTTTGAGCAGCGAGGTCGGCCGGGCATTGGCGAAGAAGTCCTTCTCCGCCTGCTCCAGGGACACGCCCTGCTCTTCCGCCAGGCTGCCGAAGAAGGTGGTGACGCCTTCGGTGCGGGTCGGACCGGGCAGCACGGAATTGACCGTCACGCCAGAGCCGGTGCAGGTTTCGGCGATGCCGCGAGCCACCGACAGCTGGGCCGACTTGCTCATGCCGTAATGCACCATCTCGGCCGGCGGGCAGATGCCGGACTCACTGGAGATGAACACGATGCGGCCCCAGTTGCGGGCTTTCATCGCCGGCAGGTAGTGGCGGGACAGGCGCACGCCACTCATCACGTTGGTTTCGAAGAAATGGAACCACTCGGTGTCGTCGATCTCCTCGAAGGGACGCGGATCGAAGATGCCGAGGTTGTTCACCAGGATGTCCACATCGGCGCAGGTGGTCACCAGCGCCTCGCAGCCGGCAGCGGTTCCCAGATCGGCGGCGATGCCCGTGACCTTGGCGTCCGGCTGCGCTTCGAGGAGGCGCGCAATGGTGGCGGACACGCCGGAGCGGCTGCGGCCATTGATGATCACCTCGGCGCCTTCGGCGGCCAGCTGGCGCGCGATGGCGAAGCCGATACCCGACGTGGAGCCGGTGACGAGGGCGCGCTTGCCGGTCAGTTGCAGATCCATGGCGACCTCAGCTGAAACGGACGGAACAGCCGCCGATGCCACCGATGGTGACACGCAAGCTGTCGCCGGCCTGCACCGGGATCAACGCGGCCAGGGAACCGGACAACACGATGTCGCCGGCCTTCAGGCCAATGCCCAGGCGGCCGAGGGTGTTGGCCAGCCAGGCGACGGCATTGCACGGGTGGCCAAGGGCTGCCGCACCGGAGCCAGTACCGACGATCTCGCCGTTCTTCTCGAGGACCATGCCGCAGGTGGCGAGGTCCACCTTGCGCGGATCGACCATGCGGTCGCCCAGCACCAGCACGCCACAGGAGGCGTTGTCGGCGACGGTGTCCTGGATCTTGATCTTCCAGTCCTTGATGCGGCTGTCGACGATCTCGAAACAGGCCATCACGCCCTCGGTGGCCGCCAGCACGTCGGCGGCGGTGAGGCCGGGGCCCATCAGATCCTTCTTCATCAGGAAGGCGATCTCGCCTTCCGCGCGGGGCTGGATCAGGGTGTTGGCGGGAATCGCCTCGCCTTCGTTGTACACCATGCCGTCGAGCAGCCAGCCGAAGTCGGGCTGATGCACGCCGAGCATGTTCATGACGACCTTGGAGGTCACGCCGATCTTCTTGCCGACCACGCGCTCACCGGCCGCCAGGCGGCGGGCGATCATCTGCTGCTGGATCTGGTAAGCGTCCTCGATGGTGATCTCGGGATGACGCTCGGTGAGCGGAGTCAGGGTTTCGCGTTTGACGAGGGCGTTGTAGAGCTCGTCGCCAAGCTGGGTGATCAGGGCCTTGTCCATGGATTTCTCTCAGGAAAGCGGTTGGGGTTCGGCGTCGGTGGCTTCGGCGAGGAAGTCGGCGACGAGACGGGCGAAACGGTTGGCGTGCTCGATCTGGGTCCAGTGGCCGCACTGGCCAAACACGTGGAGCTGGGCACGGGGAATCCAGCTGGCCAGGGTCAGGGAGGTCTGCAGCGGGATCACCTTGTCCTCGCGGCCGTGGATCACCAGGGTCTGGTTGGGCAACGCGCGGATGTCGGCCTCACGGCTGGCCATCGCATCCACCCAGCGCTGGCGCGGGGCCGGGAACATGGCGCCGAAGGACTCCTGGAAGCCCGGCCGGATGCTGGCCTCGTAGCGCAACTGGGCGAGTTCGTCGTTAACCAGGTTGCGGTCGTAGGCGAACAGGTCGAGCAGGCCGCGCATTGCCTCGAAGGACGGCTGGTAACCCCACACTGCGTCCAGCGCCGGGGTGATCTCGAAGGGCACACCGACACTGCCCATCAGCACCAGGCGGCGAACCCGCTCGGGATGGCGGATCGCCAGCGCCAGCGCGATGGCACCGCCGAAGGAGTTGCCGACCAGGTCGGTGCGTTCGATGCCGAGGGCGTCGAGCACGGCGATCGCATGGGCAACCTGGCGGTCCATCGAATAGACATCGCCGGGCAAGCGCTCGGTGTAGCCGAAGCCAAGCATGTCCGGCGCGATGACGCGACGTGCCTCGGCCAGGGCCGGCATCACCAGCCGCCAGTTGGCCCAGGCGGTGACGCCCGGCCCCGAGCCGTGGATGAGCA
The DNA here is from genome assembly GCF_041914405.1 of Zoogloea sp. Classification (NCBI taxonomy): domain Bacteria; kingdom Pseudomonadati; phylum Pseudomonadota; class Betaproteobacteria; order Rhodocyclales; family Zoogloeaceae; genus Zoogloea; species Zoogloea sp. The sequence continues at coordinate 102,133 of NZ_JAYSDK010000016.1, read as the reverse complement.
GCACCGGCTCGCCAGAGCCCAGGTCATGGACATTGGTCTGCCGGCCGGCCGCCGGGAGGAAGCGGCCGATTTCCGGGGAGGACGGAATGCTGCTCATGATCGTTGAAATCCTTTTTATCGTTTCACCGTGGGGGGGGGGTGGTTGGACCCCGGCCGGTAATTTATGGGGCGCGGGGGGAAGTAATAGCCACCACAGGTTGTGGTTTTGAGAGCG
>NZ_JAYSDK010000016.1:75195-101909 GCF_041914405.1 Zoogloea sp. | reverse complement strand
ATCTTGTTCTTTTAAATCCTTTTTATGGTTCCCGGGGGGGGGCTAATTCAGCCGCCGGCGTAATTAATTCTGGCAGGTGTGGGCTATTTAATTCGCCCCTACTGTTTGGAGCTGTCAGAGCTTCACGCAGACGTTCTTCAGTTCGGTGTAGAACTCGAGGGAATGCACGCCGCCTTCGCGGCCGATACCAGACTGCTTGGCACCCCCGAAGGGCGTACGCAGGTCGCGCAGGAACCAGGAGTTGACCCACACCAGGCCCACTTCCAGACGGCCGGCGACGCGGTGGGCGCGGGTCACGTCCTTGGTCCACACCGAGGCGGCAAGACCGTAGGTGGTGTTGTTGGCGCGGCGGACGACTTCCTCTTCGCTGTCGAAGGGCATCACCAGCGTGCAGGGCCCGAAGATTTCCTCGCGGGCAATGGCCGCGTCGTCACTGAGGCCGGTCCAGATGGTCGGCTGGACCCAAGCACCGTCCTTGAGATTGCCAGGCATATCGGGCACGCCGCCGCCGGTCACCACGGTGGCGCCCTCTTCCACCGCCTTGCGGTAGTAGGACAACACCTTCTGCTTGTGCTCTTGGGAGATCAGCGGCCCCATGCCGGTTTCCGGGTTGTCGGGCAGGCCGACGACCAGCTTTTCGGCGCCTTCCTTCAGGCGGGCGACGAAGGTATCGAACAGCGAGCGCTCCACATAGACGCGCTCGGTGCCGAGGCAAACCTGGCCACAATTGGCGAAGCAGGACCGCAGCGTGCCTTCGATGGCCGCATCCAGGTCGGCGTCGGCGAAGACGATGGCCGGGTTCTTGCCACCCATTTCCAGGGACACCGGTCGGGCGCCGTCGGAGGCAGCCTTCATGATCGCCGCGCCGGTACGGGTTTCACCGGTGAAGGTGATCGCATTGACGCCCTGGTGACGGGTCAGGAACTCGCCGGCGGAATCAGGACCGAAGCCATGCACGACGTTGTACACACCCTTCGGAATACCGACCGCATTCATCACCTCGCCGAGCAGCGTGGCGGTCTGCGGGGTTTCCTCGGAAGGCTTCACCACCACCGCGTTACCGCAGGCCAGGGCCGGACCGACCTTCCAGGTCATCAGCAGCAGCGGCAGGTTCCACGGGCACACCACACCAACCACGCCAACCGGACGACGCACCGCATAGTTGATCGCGCCACGGCCATCCGGCGTGGCCATCTCGAAGAACTCGGTGGGAACGTTCTTCACCACGTCGGCGAAGATCTTGAAGTTGGCCGCACCGCGGGGAATGTCCAGATGGCTAGCCAGGCTGCGCGGCTTGCCGGTATCGGCCACTTCGGCGGCCAGAAAATCGTCGAAGCGACGATTGATTTCGTTGGCCACGCCGTACAGCAGCTCAACCCGGTCGGCGACGGTGATGCGGCCCCATTCGCCTTCCAGCGCCGCATGACCGGCGGCGACCGCCGCATTCACCTCGGGCAGGCCCGCCTCGCTGACCTGGGCAATGACGCTGTTGTCGAGCGGGGAGCGCTTCTCGAAGAGGCGGCCGCTGGCGGCCTCGACGAATTCTCCGTTGATGAAGTTCTTGATCAGTTTCATCTGCAGTTCGTCCTTCCTGGTGAAGAGCTTGTCTTGTTCACTCGGCGCCGATGGCCTTGAGGGCCGCGCGCGCACATTCCTCGTCCTGGGCTTCGGAAGCGCCAGAAACGCCGATGCCGCCGATCAGCCCGTCCGCGCCGCGAATCGGCAGGCCGCCGCCAAACACAACCAGGCGCGGCCGCGCAGAAAAGCCCAGCTTCATGCCTTCGTCGTGGCCGATGACTGCCATCCAGTCCTTGGTCGAGAAGCCGAAACCGGCCGCGGTGTAGGCCTTGTCGATGGCGATATCAATGGACTGCACGAAGGCACCCGGCATGCGCAGGAAACCGGCCAGGTTGCCGCCGCTGTCGGCCACCGCCACGTTGATGCGCACACCAATCTTCCTCGCGTGATCCACCGCTGCCTGCAGCGCGAGGCTGGCCGCCTCGGCAGAGATCACGGCCTGGGGAACGGAAAGGGGGGCGTCGGAAGGCTGGCTCATTGTGGGCAGTCCTGAATCAGTGTCGTTGATGAAACGATATTTCCTTCTTATCTCGACGTCAACACTTTTTCTCGAGATTTTTGATTATGATCGCTCGAAGCCTGTTCGGCTAGAATTCATAACAATGGGCAGGCACCTACGGGGCCCGCCGGAAACACCGGAAATCCACACCATGAACGACCTAGTCACCAGCACCGACCTCACCAGCGAGGCCGACGAACCCAAAACCCTGGCAGAAGCGGCCTACCGCCAGCTGCGCCGGGACATCATCGAAGGCGTGCACCGCCCCGGCGAAAAGCTGCGGGTCGAGCACCTGAAAGATCAATATGAAGTAGGCGCCGGCACCCTGCGCGAGGCGCTGCAGCTCCTCGTCACCGATGCGCTGGTGGTTGCCCAGGGGCAGCGTGGCTTCCGCGTCGCGCCGATCTCCCTCGACGACTTCGCCGACATCACACGCACCCGCGTGCTGCTCGAGACATCCGCGCTGCAACAGTCCATCGAACTTGGCGACGACACCTGGGAAGCGAACGTAGTCGCCGCCTTCCACATGCTGTCGCGCGCTGAGGACAAGCTCATCGAGGGCGCCAAGGGCACCCGCGAAGAATGGGAGCTGCGCAACCGGGCCTTTCACGAGGTGCTGATCTCGGCCTGCCCGTCGCGCTGGATCCGCCACTTCCAGAACATCCTGTACCACCAGTCGGAGCGCTACCGCCGCCTTTCCCTGTTCCGCCAGCCAATCCCACGGGACGTCCACGCCGAACACCAGGCCATCGTCGATGCGGCCCTCGCCCGCAACAGCGCCGAAGCCACACGCATCCTCTCCGACCACATCCTGCGCACGCTGGATGCAGTCCGCCAGTTACCGGCGGACTTCATCAACTAGACCTGCGCCAGCACGCCTGACAGCTTCGGAGCGATATAACTAAAGACATACGTCCGCCGCTCCGTTAATCTCCTGCCGGCGTGCCCACGCCGGCCGCAGTGGCCGCGCCCGACGCGCCACGCCGAGGAGACACAATTAGAATGAAGCCCCCCCCTGCCAACGGAGGCCCCGCGGAGGGCATCCGCGTCGGCGAAAGCCAGCACGCGGACGCCACCGAAGCGGCCCACCAGCTCGCCAGGCAGCTGGCCCCTGCGCCGAACCGTCTGTCCCTGGTATTCGCCTCCAGCAACTTTGCACCGGAACAACTCGAGGCCGGCCTCGCCGCGGCCTTCGGACGCACGCCGCAGATCGGCTGCACGACCGCCGGCGAAATCGGCCCGCGGGGCTACCAGCAAGCCAGCCTGGCCGGCGCCTCCCTCGGTGACGACGTGATCGACTTCGAGATCGGGCTACTCGACAACCTGGATCGCCTCGACCTGCATTGCATGACGGCCTTCGCCCGCGACCTGCGCAACGCTCTGCAGGCCCGTCACGGCAGGCTGGACAGCCTGTCCTGCTTCGCCTTCATGCTGGTGGACGGGCTTTGCGGCCGCGAGGAAAGCGTCGCCCGCGCCTTCCACGACGGCCTCGGCGGGATCCCCCTGTCCGGCGGTTCGGCCGGTGACGACCTGCACTTCGTGGACACGCGGGTGATCTACAAGGGGCAGTTGGTAAAGAACGCGGCTGTCTTGCTGGTAGGCGTCAGCCACCGCCCGCTGGAGGTCTTCCACACCCAGCATTTCACCCCGACCAGCGCACGCCTGATCGTCACCGGGGCGATCACCGCCGAGCGCCGCGTCACCGAGCTGAATGGCTGCCCGGCCGCCGATGAATACGCCCGCGCCCTCGGCATCACGGCTGCCGAACTGACCCCCGCCATCTTTGCCGCCAACCCCGTCCTCGTGCGTATCGGCGGCACCGACTTCGTGCGCTCAATCCAGCGGGCCAATCCAGACGGCAGCCTCGACTTCTTCTGCGCCATCGACCGCGGCATCGTCTTCAAGATCGCCCACGGCGAAGACCTGCTGACAAACCTGGACAAGGCCCTGGGCGCCGCATCCAGCGCCGTTGGCGAGGCCGACCTGATCCTCGGCTGCGATTGCATCCTGCGCCGCCTGGCGGCCACCGAAACCGGCATTGCAGACGTGGTTGGCCGCCACCTCGCCGATGGTCGTGTCGTCGGCTTCAATACCTTTGGAGAGCAGTTCCTCGGCCTGCACCTCAACCAGACCTTCACCGGCATCGCTTTCGGCAAGGAGGCCCGCCGATGAGCCGGCCGGACGACCTGCGCTGCGCCCCGGACGACCCCGCCGGCCTGCGCGCCGAGATCGAGCGCCGGGACCGCATGATCGACGCCCTGGTCTATCAGGTTGAGAGCAACCCCGCGGCGCCCGAACGAGGCTACGGGCTGCTGCAGACCACCTTCATGCTGGAGGAGCAGGTCCGCCAGCGCACCGAGGAATTGGTCGCCACCCTGAAGGCCTTGCGCGAGATGTCCGCCGAGGCAAGCGCCGCCCGCCACCAACTCGAGGCGGCGATGGACAACATGTCCGACGGCTTTGCGCTATTCGATGCCGACGACCACATCCTGCTGTGCAATGAAGCCTTCCGGCGGCTGTGGGGCCTCGACGGGCATCTGGGCGGCCGCCCCTTCGGCGAGCTGCTGGCGGCCTGCGCCACCGACCCCACCCTGCTCCACCGCTTCCAGACCTGTCGCAGCAGACGGGAGCGCAGCGAACTGAAACTCCCGTCGGGACAAATCCTGCAGATCCGTGAACGGCGCATGGACGACGGCGGCCTGGTCGGCATCTATTCCGACGTGACCGACCTGAAGGCCGAGGAGGCCCTGCTGCGCCAGGAAGCCCTGGCCCGCAAGTCCCAGCTGCTGCAATCCACCCTGGACAGCATCGACCAGGGCATCGCCGTCTTCGACCGGGACGAACACCTTGTAGCCTGCAACCAGCGCTTCTTCGCACTGCTGGCCCTGCCGCCCCCCCTCGCCGAAACCGGCCGTGCCCTCGCCGACCTGCGCAGCCATAGCGCGGCGATCAACCGCTTGTGCCCGCCGGGCCTGGCTTCCAGATCCAGGGCCACCCGCTTCGAGCAGCGCAGCGGAGACGGCCCGGTACTGGAGCTCGGTCGCTTCCCGATGCCCGACGAAGGCTTCGTGTTGACGGTTGGCGACATCACTTCCCTGAAGGAAGGCGAAGCCCGCATTGGCCGCCTGCTGGTCCAGCAGCGGGCGATCTTCGACAACGCCCATGTGGGTATCATTTTCTGCCGCGACCGCCTGATCCTCGATGCCAACCAGCACATGGCGGCGATCTTCGGCTACCACTCGCCGTCGGACCTGATCGGCCAGAGCACCGAGATCCTCTATCCGAGCCGCACCGACTACCTGGAGGTCGGCGGCCACATCTACCAGGAGCTGGCAACCCGCGGCTACAGCGAGGGCGACGTCCGCATGCTGCGCAAGGATGGCAGCCACGTATGGATCCGCCTGTCGGGCAGGCCGGTGGATGCGCGCAGCGGCAGCGACGGCGCCATCTGGGTCTTCAGCGACATCACCCGCCAGCGCGAGCAGCACGCCCAGTTGGAGCTGGCCCAACTGGTCTTCAACCACAGCAACGAGGCCCTGATGGTGACCGATGCAAACAACCGCATCGAGAGCGTCAATTCGGCCTTCAGCACCATCACCGGCTACAGCGCGGCGGAGGTGCTCGGCCGCAGCCCGTCCATCCTCAAGTCAAGCCAGCACGACGACGATTTCTATAAGTCCATGTGGGAAGCCCTGGCCCGGGACGACCGCTGGGAGGGCGAGATCGTGGACCGCCACAAGAGCGGCCGCGTCTATCCCAAGTGGCTGACCATCCGCGTCGTGCGCAATCCCGACGCCAGCGTCGCCCACTACGTGGCAGCCTTCAGCGACATCAGCGCCCGCAAGGCCGCCGAGGCGCAGATCCAGTACATGGCCCACCACGACGCGCTGACCGGCCTGCCCAACCGCATCCTGTTGCGTGACCGCTTCGAGCAGTCCTTCCAGCGCAGCGTCCGCAACAACGGCACGCTGGGGATGTTCTTCCTCGACCTGGACCAGTTCAAGCACATCAACGACACCCTCGGCCACGCCATTGGCGACGACCTGCTGATGGCCGTGACCAACCGCCTGGCTGGCTGCCTGCGCCACAGCGACACGATCAGCCGGCTGGGCGGCGACGAGTTCATCATCCTTGTCGAAGGGGACGAGTCCACGCGCTTCTACGCCGCGGTGGCGGAGAAGATCTGCCGCGCCCTGGAAAAGCCCTTCGAGCTCGGCGGCCACGCGCTGACCGCCACCGGCACACTGGGCATCGCCGTCTCACCGGGGGACGGCAAGGATTTCGACACCCTGCTGAAGAAGGCCGACATGGCCATGTACCACGCCAAAGCACGCGGCCGCGCAACCTTCAGCTTCTTCGACGAACGCATGAACCAGGACTCGGCCGAGCGTCTGTCCCTGACCACCCAGCTACGCCGGGCCCTCGGTGCGGGCGAGCTGCGACTGGTCTATCAACCGCAGTTCACCATCGGCGACGGCTGCATGATCGGCGCCGAGGCCCTGATGCGCTGGCGCTCGCCGCAACTGGGTGAGATCAGCCCGGGGCGCTTCATCCCGCTGGCCGAAGACACCGGCCTGATTCTGCCGATCGGCGAATGGGCACTCTACGAATCCTGCCGCCAAGCCCGTACCTGGGCTGACGCTGGCCAGGCCTTGAAGATCGCCGTCAACGTGTCGGCGGTGCAGCTACACCGGGACGATTTCTCGGCCACGCTGGCTGCCGTGCTGAGGGACACCAGCGCCGACCCACGGCTGATCGAGCTGGAACTCACCGAATCAGCGCTGATGAGCGATGCCGCCCGCTTCATCGAGCTGATCGCCTATGTACGCAGCCTGGGTATGTCGGTGGCCATTGACGATTTCGGCACCGGCTACTCGAGCCTGGCTTATCTGAAGCGTTTCCAGGTCAGCAAGCTGAAGGTGGATCAGTCCTTCGTCAAGGACATCCCGGACGACGAGGAGGACCGGGCCATCGCCGAGGCCATCGTGCGCATGGGCCAGTCACTGAAACTGAGGGTGATTGCCGAAGGGGTGGAAACCCGCGCTCAGCTGGATTTCCTGTCGGGCATCGGCTGCCACGAAGTGCAGGGCTACCTGATGAGCCGCCCCGTCGAAGCGGCTGCGCTGACCGCCGGCCTGACCGCGGGTGCAGCGGCCGGCCGGCATCACTAAGGAGTTCGAGGGAAACGTCGGGCGGCCCCGCGTTTCCTTCTGCCTCGCGCAGGATGCGGGCTAGGCTAAGCCCAGCCCTTGGAGCACTCAGGAAACAACCGTCAGGAAGCGCTCGTTGAGCTTGCGGTCGTGGTAGAACACGCCGGTCCCGACCTCTTCCCAGGTCCAGGTGATCGGTGCGTAGTCCGGGTAAGGCTGGTAACCACCGCAGAAGGTCTCAAAGCGGTTGCCGGACGGATCGAAGGCGTAGATCGTAGTGCCGCGGGTCACGCCGTGGCGCGTCGGGCCGATGTCGATGGACACCTTGTTCATGGACATGATGTCGGCGGCACGCAGGACCTTCTCCCAGGTATCGAGCAGGAAGGACACGTGGTGCAACTTGCCCGGCTCCGGGTGGCGCACAAAGGCGATGTCGTGGGCCTTGTGGGAGCAGGACAGCCAGATCGCCAGATTGGTTTCGCCATCTTCCATCAGCACGCGCTCGACGAGGTAGAAGCCCAGCACATCCTCAAACAGCTTTTGCACCTTTTCGATGTCCGGCCCGTAGAGCAGACAGTGGTCGAGGCGAACCGGGGCGATGCCGCGCTCGGCATCGGGCGTCCACGGGTCCGGATTGACATAGCTCATGCCGTTACCAACGTCGGTCTTCTCGGCGTAGAGCTCGATCTGGTGGCCGGAGGGGATCTCGAAGCGCACGCGCTCGCCGGTTTCCAGCAGCTCGCCGGCGGGGATGCGCTCGGTCTTGACGCCGTAGGCCTTCAGATCGCCATCGAGTTTTTCCAGCGTGGCTTTGTCGGCCACCTTGAAGGCGAAGAAGTCCATGCCCGCGGATTCCGCCTCACGCAGGATCAGGCTGTTGTGGTCACGCTCGTCCCACGCCTTGAAGTACACACGGCCCTGTGCGTCGCGACCGGTCTCGATGAGGCCCAGCACATTCTTGTAGTGATTGATGCCCTCTTCCAGATCCAGCACACGCAGTTGCATGTGGCCGGGACGCAGAACTCCGGTCATTGCCATTTGTAATCTCCTCTTGTCCTTGTGGATGCCGGCATGGCCTGGAAAACCGCGTTGCAGCGCGGCTTTCCGACCCGGCGAGCACTGTGTTTATCTTAAACTCTCATCTCGATAAGTCAATTTATTCTCGAGATTTTGTTTATATATCGATTTATTAATTAGACCCGCTTGAACAGCGGACTGCGCACCTGCTGAGCATCAGCCGCCGAGAAGAACTTTTCGGTGTAGATGTCGTTCTCGAACAGGCGCCCCTGCATCAGCGTCGAGATGCAAGCATCGATCATCATCGGCGGGCCGCACAGATAAGCCTTGCGACCGCGGAAGTCGTTATCGAAGTGGGCTTTCGCCGCCTCGTGCACGTAGCCCCGGAAGCCTTGCCAGGCGGAATCCGCCGGCTCGTCCGACAGCGCCGGCACGTAGGTGAAGTTGGGATACTTCTCAGCCAGCGCCAGGAACTCGTCGTGGTAGTAGAGCTCTGCGCGGCTGCGTTGGCCGTACACCAGGGTGATCGGGAGCGTGCAGCCCTCAGCCAGCAGGTCGAGGATCATGCTGCGCGGGCTGGACAGCCCCGAGCCGCCGGCCATGAACAGCAGCGGGACATTGGCCGACTTGCGCACGAAGAAACGGCCGTAAGGGCCAGAGAGCTTGACCCGATCCCCTTCCGCCAGCTTCTCGTGGAGATAGCCGGTGCCGGTACCGCCGGGCACGATGCGCACGTTGAGCTCGATCTCCCGCCCCGTCGAAGGCACGTTGGCCAACGAGAAGGCACGGCTGATGCCGAGGCCCGGGATGTCCAGGTTGATGTACTGGCCGGCCTGAAAATGGATGGCCTCGTCGAGCTCGACGAAGATGCCCTTGATGGTCGGCGTGAGCTGCTCGATGCGCTTCACGGTGCCGGGGAAGTCCTTCACCGGGATGGATTCGGCATCCGGCTCTTCCTCGATCTCCGCTTCGATGGTCACGTCGCTTTCGAGGCGCGCACAGCAGGCCAGGGTCTTGCCCTCGGTGCGCTCGAAATCCATCAGTGCGAAGCTCGAGGCTTCACCGTGGTCCACTTCCCCGTCCAGCACCTGCACCTTGCAGGTGGCGCACAGGCCGTGGCAGCAGGCATGCGGCAACCAGATGCCGGCGCGCAGGGAGGCATCGAGAATGGTCTGCCCCTCCTCGACCTCGATGGTCTGGCCGAGGGGTTCGATGGTCAGCTCGTAGGACATGATTCAGCTCGCAGAACCCTTGATGCCGGTGAGGCCGGGGGTGCGGAAGCGCAGCACGTCCTTGTGCTTGAGCCCCAGTTCAGCCAGCGTCTTGTTGAAATCGGGCTGCCACGGTTGGCTGGATTTCAGCCACTCGACCTTGCTCCAGTCGATCTTGGCAAAATCCGGGTGATAGCCGAAGACGCCCGGCAGCACCTTCTCGATGATGTCGCCGAAACGCATGCTCGGCGGGAACGGCAGGCAGAACGGCGCACAGAACAGCAGATGCTGGTCCCAGCCGATGTACAGCAGCTGGTTGCCGTGAAAGTTCTCGAGCCGGTCGGCGGACTCGAAGGAATATTCCTTGATGGCGGCTACGCCCATGGTTTGTCTCCTTGTATTTTTCCGATGAGGAATCCGGCCGGCGCCCTGCGCCGGACCGGATTCACTCCTGTCTGTCAGGCAGCGTTCTTGGTCGCCATGCCGCGCCAGGCCTCGAAGTTCTTCTGGTCCTCGGAACCTTCGAAGTCCAGGTTGTCGCGGCCCTGGGCCAGGTGGTAGTAGTCGAGCACTGCCGACAGCGGGTCGAAGCCCTCGGCGGTCGGATCGACACCTTCCTCGAAGCAGTTGCCCTGGTAGATCTGGTGCACCGGCAGCCAGGCCTGGATGTACTTCTCCGGCTCGTGCTCGAAGATCTCTTTGCAGCCGTCGGAACAGAAGTGGTACTTGTTGTCCTTGTAATCGACCTCGCGGTAGCAGATCTGCGTGGGATCGCCCGGCTCGGTGAAGATCATCGGGATCTGGCAGGTCTGGCACAGCATGGGCAGCGTCTTGTTGTAGAAGCGGTTGCCCTTCTTGGCCTCCTCGCGCCAGTGCTCCAGACGCGGCCGGTAGTACTTGTCGAAGCTGTTCGGGTACTTCTGCGACAGCCAGTCCAGTTCGTCGTCGTTGGGAATCCAGGTGTGGAAGTTGCACGCCGCGGCGTAGTTGTAGAAGGTCGCCCAGGCTTGGTGGGAGATGTGGTCCTTGTCCTGCTCGATCTGGTCCAGCCACTTGGGCGGACGGATGCCGTAGCGGGCCAGGTCCTTGAACAGCGCGCCGCCGTTCTCCTCGAAGTAAACCTCCCAGGCTTCCTTCCAGCTCATGATGCGCTTGGGCAGCATGTAGTCCATCATCATGCCGACCAGGGTCAGCACGCGGTAACCGCGCCAGGTCCACTTGTCGATCCACTGCTGCACGATGGGCAGGTTGTCCGGGTCCTGCTCCAGCACGAACTTGATGACTTCCAGGCCCAGCGTCATGTGGCGGGCTTCGTCGGACTGGGCCGAGAAGCCGAAGGTCATGGTGCCCATGTCGCCGTTGTAGGCGGCACCGGACACGAAGGGCACGAACAGCAGGTTGGTCAGCACGTACTCGAAGCTGAAACCGATCGCCACCATGAACTCGAAGGGGCCGGCGGTGACGGCGTCATCGAAGAACGAGCGCGGCACCGACAGGTACCACACGCGCTCCAGCATGTGCCGGTAGTCGTGGAAGCCGTTGTAGTACTTGTTGTAGTTGGACAGGGAGTGGATCTGCGTCTGCGCGTGGCGGATCTCGTCCAGGGACTGCATCAGGCAGGCAACCCGTGCACCAACGCCGGGGAACTGGCGGCCGGTCATCGCGAAGCCGCGGTGGGCCATGTACTCCAGCGGGCTGATACCGTTCAGGAACAGCTTGATGGCGTTGAGGTAACGCGCATCGGTGACGTTAAGGTGGCCATTGTTCTGGGCATAGGCGTCGATGATCGCGTACAGCTTGCGCTCCTTCTCGGCCTGGTACTTCCAGTAGGCGTCCATGGTCAGGCGGAACGGGTCTTCCCACTTGTCCCAATCATGGATCTTGATGCCTTCGTACTTGACGAAGGGGAACACGTCGTCCATCGACTGGTAGGTGGTCTCCCAGCCCAGGCCACGGGTCATGTGCTGGTACTTCTCCTTGAGGCCCAGCTTCTTCTTGCCGACTTTCATGTCCATCTTGCGTGTCTCCTCGAAGGGTTCAGGCGTTCCAGCTCAGGGTCAGCTCGTCGTCGGTCTCGTCGACGTTGCCCGTGAGGGAAATCAGGTTGATGTGCAGTTCCTGCAGGTCGAAATCACGGCCGATCAGTTCTTCGATGGTCGAGCGGCGCACGACCAGGGAGCCCTCGGCGTCGATCTTCACCATCGCCGGCTGCTCGTTGCAGATGGCGTGGGGGTTGTCGGCGAGGATGGCCTGGATGATCTGGCGGGTGTCGTCGTTGGTTTGCAGCGCGATGAATACCTTGGACATGGGGCTTCCTATCAGAGACTGACGCCGGCCTTGGCCATGCGCGCGTTGAACTGGTCCACCACCTCGCTGGTGATGGCGTCGGCTTCGGCACCGAGGGCGATCTGGGCGATCGGCATCAGCGCGGCGGCGGCGCGGTCGCGCCAGTGGGTGATCCAGGTTTCCATCTGGGTCTTGTTCTCGGCGGATTCGGCGGCGGCGGTCTTCACCGTGGCGTCCACCCACTTCTTGGTTTCGGCGTACCAATCGGTCATGAACTGGGTGAGCATCGCGATCGGCGTGCCGCCCTTCGACGAGAGCACGTTGTCGATGATGGTTTCGTACACCAGCGGGTACAGCAGGCCATCCAGCGCCACCATCTGGGCGACGAAGACTTCCAGCGGATCCTTCAGCACGAAACAGTCTTCCACGTAGCGGCGCAGGCCCTGCCAGGCGCTGTCTTCCATCCAGCTCTGCTTGGCGGTGTCGAGCACCTCCACGTCGTCGCCGAGCAGCAGGCCGACGCGGGTGATGTACTGGGCGATGCCCAGCATGTCCATCGAATGGAAGATGCACGGCTGGGTCAGCGCGGTGCCGTAGCCGTAGGCGGTGATGAAGGCCGCGTTCATGTTGCCGCCCCAGGCTGCGTGGCGCAGCGGCAGCAGCAGCTTGAGCACGGTCTCTTTCAGCTCGGCCGGCAGGGTGTCAGCCAGGCCGCGGCCTTCGACGAAGTCGAAGTTCGACTCAGCGGTTTCCTGCTGCTTCGCGCGGGCCAGGGTGTAGGCGCCGTAGTAGAACTGGCGCGGGTCCTTGAAGGCGTACCAGTCGGCCATCTTGATCGCGCTGCGGGAGGCGTCGAAGATCTCGTGGTCCGGATCCCAGGTCGGACGGTAATGGAAGTTGTGGGTCGCCTGAACTTCCAGCGTGCCTTCCTGGTAGCGGGTCGCGGCCTTGTCGGCGCCGATGCGGCGGGCGATATGGTCGAACGTCTGCCGCTGGGGCTTGATGGTGACGGTGCGCAGATCCATCTGCATGGTGTCTCTCCTCCTTCTTCTATTCAAATTCCGGGCGTGCGGCCCGGCCGGTTCATCTGAAGCGTTGGTGCGTGGCCTCGTGGAGGCTCCAGTTGAAGTCGCCGTCCTCCTCCGCCTCCGGCCGGGAACCCTCCAGGAGGATCACCCGGTTGGTCTGGCAGAACTCCTCGTAGGCGGCTTCAGGAAGCAGCATCTCGACGAAGAGTGCGGGGTCGGAAATGGAGAACTCGAACTCCACCAGGCCATCGGGGCGCCGCTCCACCAGGCGTACGTACTTGCGGTTCACATCCACTGGCGGCGGGCTGGTCGGATCGATCATCGTGTCCTCGGTCTGGTCTGCAACAGGCTTCTCTTAATCAAGCCCCGTACCAGATCTGACAACTCACTGATCGCAAAAGACAAAATCCGCTTTTTCTCGAGATTACGAGAAAAAGCGGATTTTATTGATGAATCAATTGATCAAATGCTGCAGTGCAGCTTGATGATCTGGTGAAACAGTCAGGCAATCCCGGCCCCGCCGGATTCGCCCTCTTCCGGGTCAGAAGTCGTAGGCGATCTTGCCGAAAAGCCGCCGCCGGTGGCGTAGAGCTGGGTGCCGTACACGGCGCTCGACGTCCCGGTGGTCGGCTCTCCAGGCCCGTTCTTGTCGGGACACTGAAAGTCGATCTCATGGGAATTGTTGAAGGCGAAGTAGCCGTCGGGGAGCAACTGGGTGATCGTCGCCAGCCCATTGGCGCGGCGGAAGTTGTTACCAGCCGCGGTGTCGCGCTGCCCACCTTTGCCGAATGAATGCAGGGACAGCTCGCTGTTGACCGGCAGCTCGCCGTTGCAGGACAGGTTCCAGGCCTCGATCTGGGGATCCCCGTTGTGGGCGCCGTCCCGGTTCCAGGTGGCGTTCTTCGGGTTGGAGGCCGGGAAGTTGTTCCACGACTGGCCGCGCTTACGCGCGTCGACGCCGAAATGAATGAAACCGTCCCTATACAGTTCGGTACCGAAGTCCGCCTCGCCCAGCGCTGCCCGCCAGAGCAGCGGCAATCGCGAGGGCTACCGCGGACGAGCGCGAAACGGGATTGCCGGTGGGCACCCAGCAAATAAGCTTAGCTTGACGGAAAGACGGATTCATCGGCATCACATCCTGATTGGGAAGCGCATGCCGTGACAGCAATCATGCCAGCAAATGCCATCGACAAGATCTGACCAAGCGTCCTGCCTCCGCATTACAAGCAGATGATATAGCAATGAAATGACGCATGCCCTCAGCTGCGGCAACTGGCCGGAATGCTCACCTGGATTCTTGCAGGCGCTCAAGTGACAACACGATGTCATCAACCCGGCGCAGTTTCCAGTCACATCGCCATCCCCAAAATGTCGCCTAGGCCGCCCCAAAATAGGCATTTGACATCATAAATCGTCAAACGCATATTCCTTAAGGATTCCTTAAACCTTCTCGCGGAACATCCGCAGCAGGCTGCGCTGGGAGCACGACACCCCTCCCGGCAGCGGCCACCCACTTCCCCTATCGTAAGGACTTCCCGATGATCATCCGCCGTACCGTCGCATCCGCCACCCTGGCACTTGGCGCAGTCGCCAGCGCCCACGGGGCCCCTGCCGCCGAACCGATCCAACCCATCGCTCCGCCCAAAGTCACCAACCCAGCCGCCGTCGAACTGGGCAAGACCCTGTTCTTCGACCCGCGCCTGTCCAAGTCGGGCGCTATCTCCTGCAACTCCTGCCACAACCTGTCCGCCGGCGGCAGCGACAATCTGAAGAGTTCCATCGGCCACGGCTGGCAGAAGGGCCCGATCAACTCACCGACTGTGCTCAATGCCCGCTACAACCTGGCCCAGTTCTGGGATGGCCGCGCCGCCGACCTGAAGGCCCAAGCCGGCGGCCCGATCGCCAACCCGGGCGAAATGGCCTTCAGCCATGAGCTGGCGGTGAACACCCTGAAGACCATTCCCGGCTACGTGACGGCATTCCGCAAGGCCTTTGGCTCGGACGAGATCAACGTGGACCGCATCACCGGCGCGATCGCCGCATTCGAAGAGACGCTGGTTACCCCCAACTCCCGCTTCGACCAGTGGCTGAAGGGCAACAAGAAGGCCCTCAATGCGGAAGAGCTGGCTGGCTACAAACTGTTCAAGGACAGTGGCTGCGTGGCCTGCCACAACGGCCCTGCCGTCGGTGGCAATTCCTTCCAGAAGATGGGTGTGGTGGAGGCTTACAAGGCGAACAGCCCGGCCGAAGGGCGCATTACTGTGACCGGCAAGGACGCCGACCGCTTCCTGTTCAAGGTGCCGACGCTGCGCAATGTGGAGCTCACCTATCCGTACTTCCACGACGGCGGCGCGGCGACCCTCGGCGAGGCGGTGGATACCATGGGCCGGCTCCAGCTGGGCCGCAAGTTCAGCGCCGAAGAGAACGCAAGGATCGTCGCCTTCCTGAAGACGCTCACCGGCCAGCAGCCCTCCTTCAAGCTGCCCGTGCTGCCGCCGTCCGCCGACAACACGCCGCGGCCGCAGCCGTTCTGAGTTCCGTGCGCTAGTTTGACGGCCAAGCCGGCTGCTGCGCAACGGGGGCGTCCTCGGGCGCCCCCGCCGTTTTCTCCATTCCCCGCTCCAGTGCCTTGACCATCTTACCGACCACGGTCAGGGACATTTCACCACGGGGAAAAACACGGCAGGCCAGCACCACGCCGCTCGCCTCCTCCTCCGCGCTCACGCAGTCGCGGCTCATCTTGCGGGCTTCGTAGCTGCCAGAGTGGATCGCCACCTTGCACACGCCACAGCCACCGCCGCGGCAACCGACGGGGATGCCGCGCCGCCCCAGCACCTCCATGCCGCGCAACAAGTTCAGTTCGGCATCGCAAGTGTAGTCCTCACCGCTGTTTCCGATATGGATCAGGTACTTCTGGGCCATGGTCTCCTCCTGGCGCATCATCGATCCGGACTGCTCGCTCTTGCTGTCGAATCGGTCCGGTTCGTTTTTCTCGAGATTTTGTATTATTATCGCCAATATCCTTATAACGCAAGCTGATGAGGAATCGACGCTCCACTGTGTAGAGCGTCCGCAGCCCCACATCGGGCAAGTGGTATAAGGCCCTGTCTTCCTGCTGCCCGGCGACACACCGGCCATCACTATTCCTATCAAGCGGCGGAAGACGCTGGAGGAGACATCGTGAGCGACATCCATTACCCGCAGAACGCTGATCTGCGCAGCCTCGTGCGCTTCTGTTCCGAGAAGGGCCTGATCTGGCTCCATGAAAGCCGCATGATCCTGATGCACGCGGCGGCCCTGTCCGAACTGCGTAAGGAACTGATCAACTCGGTGGGTATCGACCAGGCCCGCCGCATCCTGACCCGCATGGGCTACGCAGCCGGCGCCCGAGACGCCGAACTGGCCCGGAAGATCCGCGGCAATCAGAGCCTGCAGGACGCCTTCGTGGTCGGCCCCCAACTGCACATGCTCGAAGGCATGGTGCACGTCACTCCATTCAAGCTCGACTTCGACGAGGACGCCAAACACTTCTACGGCGACTTTCTGTGGGAGAACTCCGTCGAAGCAGAAGTCCATGTCCGCGAGTTCGGCCACGCAGAACATCCGGTGTGCTGGATGCAGATCGGCTACGCGTCGGGCTATACCTCTGCCTTCATGGGACGCTTCATTCTCTTCAAGGAGATCGAGTGCGTTGCCACCGGTCGCAACCGTTGCCGCATCGTCGGCAAGCCGGTCGAGGAATGGCCGGACGCCGCCGACTACACGCCCTACTACGAAGCGGACTCCATCGTCAGCCGCATGCTCGAACTCCGCAGCGAAGTCGATGCGCTACGGGCCACCCTCGAACGCCGCCTGCCGCCGCCCAGCCTGATAGGCTCGTCGGCCGGTTTCCGCCATGCCTACACCTTGATCGACAAGGCCGCCGTCACCCAAGTCACGGTATTGCTGCTCGGCGAAACCGGGGTCGGCAAGGAGCGCTTCGCCCGAGCGCTGCACGAGATGAGCCCGCGCGCCGCCGGCCCCTTCGTGGCGATCAACTGTGCCGCCCTGCCCCACGACCTGATCGAGTCGGAGCTGTTTGGCGTCGAGCGCGGCGCCTTTACCGGCGCCCAAGTTTCGCGGATGGGCAAGTTCGAGCGCGCCGACGGTGGCACCCTGTTCCTCGACGAGGTGGGCGAACTGCCGCTGGCCGCCCAGGCCAAGCTACTGCGCGTGCTGCAGGAAGGCGAGATCGAGCGCCTGGGGGATGACCGTACGCGCAAGATCAACGTGCGCCTGGTCGCCGCCACCAACGTGGACCTGCACGCCGCGGTCAAGGCCGGTCGCTTCCGCAACGACCTGTTCTACCGGCTCAACGTCTATCCGGTGGTAATCCCGCCGCTGCGCGAGCGGGTCGCCGACATTCCGCTGCTGGTCGAGGCCATGCTGAAGCGTTTCGGAGCCCTGCACGGCAAGCGCCTCGCCGGCGTCACCGACAAGGCCCTGCGTGCCCTCAAGGGCCACGCCTGGCCCGGTAATATCCGCGAGCTGGAGAACACCATCGAACGCGGCGTGATCCTCGCGCCGCAAGACGAATGGATAGAGGTGGAGCACCTGTTCGCCGGCCCGCAGGACTTCGAGGCCAGCCAACTCGGCATCAACGATGCCGGCAGCCTGGACTCGGCGGATGCCGAAGATGCCACCGACGCCTTGTGCAAGCAGATCACCGCTGCCGGCATCGGGCTGGATGGTCTCGAACAGGCGCTGATCCAGCATGCGGTCAAGGAAGCCAAGGGCAATCTCTCCGGTGCGGCACGCCTGCTCGGCATCACCCGTCCCCAGCTCAACTACCGTCTGAAAAAGAAGGAAACATCACTGTAAGACACTGGCCGGCAGCACTCAGCCGGCCAGGTCAGGAGCAGTCGCAGCGGCATTACGCCAGCGCTCTTCGATAACCTCCGCGGGCACGGGACGGCTGAACAGATAGCCCTGCAGGAAATCGCAACCGCCACGCCGCAGCAGATCGGCCTGGCTTTCCGTCTCCACCCCCTCGGCGACAACCGCCAGGCCGAGGGTACGAGCCAGCGCGAGAATGGTGTGGATGATCGCCACCCCATGCTCGTCCAGATCGGCCTCGCCGACGAAGGAGCGATCGATCTTCAGCACGTCGATCGGCAGGCGGCGCAGGTAGGCAAGGCTGGAATAGCCAGTGCCAAAATCGTCGATCGCCACCGTCACGCCCAGTTCCTTCAGGGCCTGCAGAGTTTGTGCTGCGTCGTCCGGCCGGTTCATCACCATGCTCTCGGTCAGCTCGATCTCCAGCAGGGTTGGCGGAATCTCCGCCGCCTCCGCCTGGCACAGGATCTCGCCGACCAAGTCGCCTTCGACGAACTGGCGGGCCGAGATGTTCACCGCCACCCGCTGCCAACCGTAGCCGGCGCGGTGCCAGGCGGCAATCTGCCGGCACGCCTCGCGCAGCGTCCACCGCCCGAGCTCGCCGATCAGGCCGCAATCCTCCGCCACCGGAATGAACTGGGATGGCTGGATGGCACCGCGCTCCACGTTGTGCCAGCGCAGCAGGGCCTCGTAACCGACAATCTCGCCGCTACCGGCCACCACCTTGGGCTGGTAGTGCAGGCTCAGTTCCCCATGGGCCAGCGCATGCCGGAGGGCCGTCTCCAACTCCAGGCGCAACTGCGCGGCCTCCGACATAGCGGGCTCGAAGAAGCGATAGACGCCCCGCCCGGCGGCCTTGGCGGCGTACATCGCCACGTCGGCGTTCTTCATCAGCGTCGTGCCGTCCGTACCGTCGTCCGGAAACACCGCCACACCGATCGACGTACCGATATTGATGCGGTGGGACAGGACCTGGATCGGCTCGCTGATCGCCTCGATGATCTTGCGGGCCAGCATCGCGCAGACACGGCCGTTCTGCAGGCCACGTACCAGCACGACGAACTCGTCGCCCCCCAGACGCGCGACAGTGTCGGACTGGCGCACTAGGCTTTTCACCCGCTGGGAGACCTCCATCAGCAGCATGTCGCCTACCTGGTGGCCGAGGCTGTCATTGACGCTCTTGAACTGGTCCAGGTCGAGGAACATCAGCCCCAGCTGCTCCCGGTCGCGGCGCGCCATCTCGATGCCGTGACGCAGTCGATCCTCCAGCAGGAACCGGTTTGGCAAGCCGGTCAGCGCATCGTGGAAGGCCAGGAAGCGGATACGCTCGTCCTTCTCCTGGGATTCGGTGATGTCGGTGACGGCGAAAACATAATGCGTAACCGCGCCGTCCGCATCGCGCACCGCGTCGATGGAGCGGCGTTCGAGGAACAGGCCGCCGTCCGCCTTGCGGCTCCATACCTCGCCGCTCCAGTGCCCCAGGCGGCGCAGTTCGCCCCACATGGCCTCGACGGCGAACGGATCGTGATCGGCCGGGTTGAGCGTCCCAATGGGCTGCCCCACGATGCTGGCGGGCGACATCCCGGTCATCGCACAAAAGGCCGGATTGGCCTCGACGATCAGGCCTTCCGCGTCGGTAACGATGACACCGGCCGCAATGTTCTCGATGGCGGCCGAAGCCAGACGAACCTTCGCGGTACGCTCGGCCACAATGCGCTCCAGCCCTGCATTCTGCGTCGTCAAGGCATCGCGGGCCACAACCAGGTCCCGGTTCAGGGCCTCGACAATCTCCTGCTGGCGCCGCGCCTCGCCCAGCAACCCCTGGTTCTCGATCAGGCTGCGCCGGGCCGTCAGCAGGGTCCGGCGGGCCCAATGGTGGGCAAACAGCATGGTCAGCAGGTAGCTGACCGTCAGCCCACCGAGAATCGCTGAGCCGGGCGACGGCAATACAAAGAACAAGATGGCGCCCGGCAGCAGCAGGCAGGCGATGTAGAAACGTGCTGACCACAGGACAGGCGCCAGCACCGAGGCGGCCCGCCCTGCCAAGCCGAAATGGATGATGGCCAGCACCAGCACTTCCTCGGTGCCTATGTCCGGCCGCAGCTGGAACGGCAACAGCGCCCACAACAGGGAAACGGCCGCCAGCGGTATCCAGAACAGGCGCTCCATGAACGGCAGAGAATGTTCAGCAAAGGTCCGCCCGCCCCAGCGCAGCGTCGCCAGCCGAACGGCAATTACCGCGAACATCGCCATCAGCCAAGGGGGCGCCAGCCAGTCGCCGGTCATCGACTTGTGCAGCCAGGCAATGCCGATTACGGCGATGCCATTGAACAGAGCCCCCCCCTGCCCCTGGGCAAAGGCATTCTCGATCAAGGACCAGCGTAGCAACTGGTCCAGGCGGTTTTCGTTTTCCATACGGACGAATCTCGGACACCACCACCACCGGCATGCCGACAAATGTGCATTCCGGTGTTGCCCCACCCGATTACGGGCCGGACAAACCTGCCCTTAACGACGCCAGCCTGACGGACTTGAAGACAGGACGACGGTGTCCGTGCCGTATTCCACACCACGGCCTGCCGAAAAGAAAAATGCCCTCCGCCATCTGGACAAAGGGCATTCGATTTGGACGCACCGGGACGGCCGCGATCTCCGTTGGGCGCCGACAGAACAGACTTGACGCCAGCCGCCCGGGTATCCGCGGGTTACTTCCAGACGCTGTCCTGGAGGTGTTCATCCAGCGGCCTCGCAGGCCGCCACACGCCCATATGCGACAGGCAAGCGTCAAAAGCGCCGGCCCAGTAATCAAGCCACCAACTCAGCGGGCTCATGATCCTGATCCTCCTCGACCTTTCCTTATGCCGCCAGGAAGTCCGGAACGGGGCAGCGCAATGCTTCAGAACTCACGTTGCCCCCCGGATGCGGGACATGCCGAAAAGCCGAAAAAAGTTACGACATGCGATACAGCGGATCTAGCTTGCTCCTGCCAGACCTGCCTGGGTGCGGACTCCTTCACGGAGAACCCACAATATTTTTTTATTACGCGCCACTCCACCTACTTTGAAAACAGGCAACGTGATGTGCTTTGCCCGGCGCCCGTGATGAGCAATATATACGCCAAAAATAAAACCGCAATTAATTCAGTTGCTTGACCAGACTAGAACACTCCCCCCCGCGGGACAGCAGTAAAGTTTCCCGACACCGTGATCCTGTTCGCAATCCTTTTTGCACCAAAATCGACCGATTCCCGATCACATGACCAGCGCCTGTTCGCGCAAAGGGATCAAGTATTGAGATCCTAAACCCCCAAGTCCGCCCGAAACGCCTTTTCAGAATCAGCACGACTCTTCACCTGCCCGCGGGTAATCCCCTAAGCCCTTATATCTAGGGGAATACCCCTAACAAAACAACGCCATGCGCATCACCCACATGGCGTAATCTTTGCCTTCCATATTTTTGATTTTGACCGTCGCCTCGCAATACGGCGGCATCAGTATTTCCGTTCACGCTCCCGTTTCCGTTCCGTTTCACTGTCGTTACAGAAAGGTAAGGACCATGGATTTTCTGATAGTCATCGCAGCCCTGGTGTTTCTGATGTTCATTGCGTACCGGGGCTACAGCGTCATTCTGTTCGCGCCTGTGGCAGCCCTCGGTGCCGTCCTGTTCACCGATCCGGGCCTGGTTGCGCCGGCCTTCACCGGTCTCTTCATGGACAAGATGGTCGGCTTCGTGAAGCTGTATTTCCCGGTCTTCATGCTCGGCGCCGTCTTCGGCAAGGTCATCGAACTGTCCGGCTTCTCAAAGGCCATCGTGTCGTCGGTCATCAACCTCGTTGGCCGTGAGCGGGCAATGCTGTCCATCGTGCTGGTCTGCGCGCTGCTCACCTATGGCGGCGTGTCCCTGTTCGTGGTGGTCTTCGCGGTCTATCCCTTCGCCGCCGAGATGTTCCGCCAGGGCAACATCCCGAAGCGCCTTATCCCCGGCACCATCGCGCTGGGCGCCTTCACCTTTACGATGGACTCCCTGCCCGGAACGCCGCAGATCCAGAACATCATCCCGACCACCTTCTTCAAGACCAATACCTGGGCCGCCCCGTCGCTGGGCGTTATTGGCGGCATCTTTATCCTGATCGTCGGCCTGACCTTCCTCAACTGGCGCCGCCGTACTGCCCAGAACGCCGGCGAAGGCTACGGCGACAATCTGCTCAACGAACCGGAACCCTTCACCCACGAGAAGCTCGCCAACCCGGTCATCGCAATCCTGCCGCTGTTCGTGGTCGGCATCTTCAACAAGGTATTCACCAACCTCATCCCCGATATCTACGGCAAGGTGCATGAACTGGCCCTGCCCGGCCTGGCCAAGCCGGTGTCGACCGACGTCACCAAGATCGCCGCGATCTGGGCCGTGGAGGCGGCGCTTCTGCTGGGCATCCTGTGCGTGCTGGTGTTCGCCTTCAAGCCGGTGATGGAGAAATTCGCCGAAGGCTCCAAGGCGGCCGTCGGCGGTGCTCTGCTGGCGTCGATGAACACCGCTTCAGAATACGGCTTCGGCGCCATCATTGCCGCGCTACCGGGTTTCATCTACATCGCCGACGCCCTGAAGGCGATCCCCAACCCGCTCATCAACGAGGCGATCAGCATCACCACGCTGGCCGGCATCACCGGCTCCGCGTCCGGCGGTATGAGCATCGCGCTAGCGGCGATGGCCGAGACCTTCATCGCCAACGCCCAGGCGGCCGGCATTCCGCTGGAAGTCTTCCACCGGGTCGCCGCGATGGCCTCCGGCGGCATGGACACTCTGCCCCACAACGGCGCCGTGATCACCCTGCTGGCGGTCACCGGCCTGACCCATCGGCAGTCCTACGGCGACATCTTCGCGATCACCGTCATCAAGACCTCCGCGGTGTTCGTGGTGATCGCCACCTACTATCTTTTCGGTATCGTTTGAGCCATGCCCCGAGAGCCAGAGGAGACAAACCGATGAGCCCCACCAAACAAAAGATCACCCCGCCCCAAGGCCGCAACACCGGCAAGGTGGTCAGCGCCGCCGATGCGGTCAAGCTGATCCGTTCGGGCGACACCATCGCCACGACCGGCTTTGTCGGCATCGGCTTTCCCGAGAATATAGCCATCGCCCTAGAGCAGCGCTTCCTCGAAACCCGCGACCAGAGCAGCGACGGGCGCGGCAAGCCGGAAGGACTGACCCTCGTCTACGGGGCCGGCCAGGGCGACGGCAAGGACCGCGGCCTTAACCACCTCGGCCACGAGGGCCTGGTCAAGCGCGTCGTCGGCGGCCACTGGGGCCTGGTGCCGCGCCTGCAGGAACTGGCCGTCGCCAACCGCATCGAGGGCTACAACCTGCCCCAGGGCGTCATCACCCATCTGTACCGGGACATCGCCGCCGGCAAGCCGGGCACGCTAACCCGCGTCGGCCTCGGTACCTTCGTCGATCCGCGCTTCGGCGGCGGCAAGGTAAACAGCTGCACCACTGAGGATCTGGTGCGGGTCATGGAGATCGACGGCGAGGAGTACCTGTTCTACAAGGCCTTCCCGATCAGCGTCGGCATCGTGCGCGGCACCACCGCCGACCAGGACGGCAACATCACGATGGAGAAGGAAGCCCTGACGCTGGAAGGCCAAGCCATCGCGATGGCGGTGCGCAACAGCGGCGGCATCGTCATCGCCCAGGTGGAGCGCATCGCTGAGTCGGGCTCCCTCAACCCGCGGCAGGTGAAGATCCCCGGCATTCTGGTGGACTGCGTGGTGGTGGCGGAGCGCCCCGAATGGCACATGCAGACCTTCATGGAGCAATACAGCCCGGCCTTCTCCGGCGAGATCCGCATCCCCGTCACTTCCCTTGAGCCGATGGAGATGAGCGAACGGAAGATCATCGCCCGCCGCGCGGCGATGGAGCTGATCCCCAACGCGGTGGTGAACCTCGGCATCGGCATGCCCGAGGGCGTCGCAGCGGTAGCGGCTGAGGAGCGGGTCATCGACCTGCTGACCCTCACAGCCGAGCCGGGCGTGATCGGCGGCATTCCGCAGGGCGGGCTCAACTTCGGCGCGGCGGTCAACACCGCGGCGATCGTGGACCAGCCGAGTCAGTTCGACTTCTACGACGGCGGTGGCCTTGACATCGCCTTCCTGGGCCTCGCCCAGGCTGACGAGCAGGGCAACCTCAACGTCTCGAAGTTCGGCCCCAAGCTGACCGGCGCCGGCGGCTTCATCAATATCAGCCAGAACGCCAAGAAAGTCGTGTTCGTCGGCACCTTCACCGCCGGCGGCCTTGAAGTGGCGCTGGATAACGGGCAAATCAAGATCCTCGTTGAAGGCAAGGCGGTCAAGTTCGTCAAGGAGGTGGAGCACCGCACTTTCAGCGGCGCCGAAGCGGTGCGGCGCAAGCAGCCGGTTCTGTACATCACCGAGCGCTGCGTGTTCGAGTTGACGCCGGAGGGCGTGGAACTGATCGAGATCGCACCGGGCATCGACGTGGACCGTGACATCCTCGCCCACATGGACTTCAAGCCGGTCATCCGCGGCACGCCCTGCCTGATGGACGAACGCATCTTCCGCGACGCCCCCATGGAACTGCGCCAGAGCATCGTCGCAATGCCGCTCGAGTCACGCTTCCACTATGACGCCGAACAGAACCTGTTCTTCATCGACTTCGACAACCTCCGCCTGCGCCATTCGAACGACATCGAGAAAATCCGCACCCTGGTCGCCAGCATCCTCGACCCGATCGGCCACAAGGTCCCGGTGGTCGTGAACTATCACGGTTTCGACATCCTCGACGACCTCATCGAGCCCTACGCAAACATGATCAAGGGCTTGATGGAGACCCATTACACGCGGGTGACCCGCTACGCCACCAACCCTTTTCTGCGGGCGAAACTCGGGGAAGCCCTGAGCGCCCGGCATGTTCCGCCGAAGATCTTCGACTCCGCCGAGGAGGCTCGTGCAGGGCTGACGGACAACCAGTGAGGGGTATTCGCGACAGCTGTTGCTGCAGTGCAACATAATGCACGATGCTGCGCTGATTTTTTGCACCCTCGCCATCGTCCTTGGAAGAGCCTGTGCTATCGTTTTTCACAGGAGGCCACGGGAGGGATTCAATCTGGGGCTTTTACTGTTCAATAACAACGTGTGGAGAAAACTATGGCTACAAAGCAAGAACAGCAATTCAACGAAATTCAGAAGAAGAGCCTGGAAGCCGCCATGCGCCTGGCCCAGCTCTCGATCGAGAACTCCCAGCGCATCATGGAACTGCAGGTCGGCACCGCCAAGTCCCTGTTCGAAGAAGGCGTCGCCAACGCCAAGGCCCTGTCCAGCGTCAAGGATCCGGCCGAAGCCCTGAACCTGCGCACCGCCTACGCCCAGAGCACCACGGAAAAGATGCTGACCTGTGCGCGCGAGATCGCCGAAATCACCGCCAAGACCCAGGCCGAAGTCGGCAAGATGGTCACCGAGCAGCTGACCGGCGGCGGCCAGGACGTGGTTGACTCCTTCCAGAAGCTCTTCAAGGGCCTGCCGATCGGCGACCACAACGCCCTGGGCTCCATCCAGAGCGCCATGGACACCGCCCGTGCCGCCTACGAGCAGATGACCAAGGCCTCCACCGAAGCCTTCCAAGCCTTCACCAAGCTGACCCCGAAGAAGTAATTTCATCGGTCTGCTGGTATAGAACGGCGCCTGCGGGCGCCGTTTTTCATTGGTGGCGACCATCCTGCTGTGCTGCCTACAAATGGGCAGAAAAACCTCCGACCTCACCGCAAAATAACAAATTCGTCATAAGAGGATGGCATCTTCACGGGCTTTTACCCGGAGATCTCCATGCTCAAGCCCGCTGTCGCCCCGTCCGCTTCATTCCGCCTCACCCCCGTCGCACTGGCCTGCTGCAGCGCCCTGCTGCTGTCCGCCTGCGGCGGCTCCAACGATGGCAACAGCCTGTCGACGCTGAACGGCGACGCGCCCCTCGTCGTCGCCCACCGTGGTGCCTCAGGCTACCTGCCGGAGGAAACCCTAGAGGCCTACAGCATGGCCATCGACATGGGGGCCGACGTGGTCGAGCCGGACCTGATCTCCACCAAGGACGGCGTGCTGATCGCCCGCCACGACCCCAACCTGGCCTACAGCACCGACGTCGCCAACCACCCCGAGTTCGCATCCCGCAAGAAGACCACTCAGGTTGATGGCGAAACCCAGACCGGCTGGTTCGCCAGCGACTTCACGCTGGCCGAGATCAAGACCCTCGGTGGCATCTCCACCGATGCCGAGCGCCCGCAACAGTACAACGGTCTCTACAAGGTCATCACCTTCCAGGAGCTGATCGACCTGGTGAAGGCCAAGAGCGCCGCCACCGGCCGCACGATCGCTGTTTACCCGGAAACCAAGAACCCCACCTACCACCGGGATCTCGGCCTGCCGCTGGAAGACAAGCTCATCGACCTGATCAACAAGGCCGGCTGGAACAGCAAGACCGCCCCGATATTCGTGCAGTCCTTCGAGCCGAGCAGCCTCAAGTACATGCGTAGCAAGGGCCTCAACACCAAGTTGATCCAGCTCATCGACGCCGATGACGTGAACCTCAAGACGGGCGCCCTCACCTACGCCGTCCCCTACGACAAGCCCTACGACTGGGCCAAGGCCGGCGACAGCCGCCTGTTCAGCGCCATGGTCACCCCGGCCGGCCTCGCCGAGATCAAGACCTACGCCGACGGCATCGGACCGTGGAAACGCTACATCATCACCGTCAAGGGCACGCTGGACGCCAGCGGCAACCTGACGGACATCAACGGCGACGGCAAGATCAACGAGGCCGACACCGTCAGCCAGCCGGCCACCACGCTGATCGCCGACGCCCACAAGGCCGGTCTGTTCGTCCACCCCTACACCTTCCGCAACGAAAAGCGCCGCCTCGCCAGCGACTACAAGGGCGATCCGCAGAACGAATACCTCGCCTTCTACCGCCTCGGCGTGGACGGCGTGTTCTCCGACTTCTCCGACACCGCGCTGGCCGCCCGCAAGGCCTACCTGAAGGAAATGGGCCGCTGAGCCTCCCCTGCGGGGGT
>NZ_JAYSDK010000016.1:0-75095 GCF_041914405.1 Zoogloea sp. | reverse complement strand
TGCCTCCGTGGGGTTGCCTCCGTGGGGTTGCCTCCGTGGGGTTGCCTCCGTGGGGTTGCCTCCGTGGGGGCGAATTCATTCGCCCGCGTACCCGATTGGCGTGCAGAGAGCGAATGAATTCGCCCCTACAAGCGGCATCCCGGCCCTGAAGCAATCACCTGGCTTTAATGTAATCGCAATACATCACTGCCATATTTGCCGTCTTTGACAAATCCCTTTCCCTCGGAGGCTTCCGCAGCATGTTGAAACCCGTCTTCCTCGCCGTCGCAGCAGCCACGGCACTCCTCGCCGGCTGTGGTGGCAACAGCAGCAGCCATGACGCGCCGAAGAACGTCATCTTCTTCCTCGGCGACGGCATGGGCATCAACACCCTGACCGCCGCGCGCATCTACAAGGTCGGCGAGGACGGCGATCTAACCATCGACACGCTGCCCGAGACCGCCTTCGTCAAGACCTATTCGAACAACGCGCAGGTCACCGACTCCGCCCCGTCGATGGCGGCCTACATGACCGGCGTGAAGATGAACAATGAAGTCATCTCCATGTCGGCGGAGACCTCGGCCTTCGACGCCACCGGCAAGGACTATCTGAACGGCACCGACAGCACCTGTCCGACCACCGGCAACGGCAAGGCCGTCACCACCCTGCTCGAACTGGCCAAGGCCGCGGGTTGGGGCACCGGTGCAGTGACTACCACCCGCATCACCCACGCCACCCCGGCCGTCACCTACTCCCACGTCTGCCACCGGGACGCCGAAAACACCATCGCTGCCCAGGCCGTGCCCGGCGGCGCCGGCTACAACACGGCCCTCGGCGACGGCGTGGACGTCCTCCTCGGCGGTGGCCGCCAGTTCTTCCTGCCCGCCTCCGCCGGTGGCAAGCGCACCGACGGCCGCGACCTCACCGCCGAGTTCGTGACCAAGGGCTACACCTACGTCAAGAACAAGACCGAGTTCGACGCCGCCGCGGCCAGTTCCACCAAGAAGCTGGTGGGCCTGTTCACCAGCAGCCACATGAGCTACGACCTCGACCGCGACCCGGCCGTCGAGCCCAGCCTGGCCGAGATGACCACCAAGGCCATCGACATCCTGTCGAAGAACGACAAGGGCTTCTTTCTGATGGTGGAAGGCGGTCGCATCGACCACGCCCTGCACGAGACCACCGCCAAGAAGGCGCTGCAGGACACCGTGGCCTTCGATGAGGCGATCAAGACCGCCATCGCCAAGATGAAGACCGTCGACGCCGACCTGAAGAACACCCTGATCGTCGTCACCGCCGACCACGACCACACCATCGTGCTGAACGGCTATGCCGCCCGCACCGGCGCCACCACTGCCAGCAACCCCGGCGTGCTCGGCCTGCTGAAGAACTTCGTCACCGGCGCCCTGAACCTGGACAGCTCCGGCAACCCCTTCACCATCATCGGCTTCGGCAACGGCGAAAACCGCCCGGCCACCCGCACGGCCCTCACCGATGCGCAGGTCGCCGACAAGAGCTACCACCAGGAAGCCGCAATCCCAATGGCCGCCGGCAGCGAAACCCACGGCGGCACCGACGTATTCCTCGGCGCCATCGGCCGCGGTGCGGACAAGTTCACCGGCGTCATCACCAACACCGAAGTCTTCAACCTGATCCGCCAGTCGGTCGGCCTGTAAGCGGAGCTCACCCACGATGAAAACCCACTTCAAGACCTGCGCGGCCGCCATCGCCCTGATCGGCGCCACCTCCTCCGCCTTCGCCGCTGGCGAGGCCACCAACGTCATCTTCTTCCTCGGCGACGGCATGGGCCCAACCAGCGTTACCGCCAGCCGCATCTACAAATACGGCGAAGCCGGGCAGCTGACGATGGAGACTCTGAAGCGCACTGCGCGCATCAAGACCTACTCCAACGACGCCCAGACCACCGACTCCGCGCCGTCGATGGCCGCCTACATGACCGGCGTGAAGATGAACAACGAAGTGCTGTCGATGAGCGCCGACACCAAGGCCTACAACGGCGCCACCCCGTATGTGAACAGCGCCACCGGCGACAGCACCTGCCCGGCCACCGGCAACGGCACCGCCGTGCCGACCCTGCTGGAACTGTCCAAGGCCGCCGGCAAATCGGTCGGCGCCGTGACCACGACCCGCATCACCCACGCCACCCCGGCCGCCACTTATTCCCACATCTGCCATCGCGACGGCGAGAACGACATCGCCGCCCAGGTGGTGCCGGGCTCCGGCAAGTTCAACGCGGCCCTCGGCAGCGGTGTGGATGTGCTGCTCGGCGGTGGCTCCAAGTTTTTCCTGCCCACCGCCGCCGGCGGCAAGCGCACCGACGGCCAGGACCTCACCGCCCTGCTGAAGACCGCCGGCTACACCTACGTGAACACCGGTACCGCCTTCAAGGCCATCGACCCGGCATCCACCGGCAAGCTGGTCGGCCTGTTCAACAAGGACCACCTCAACTACGAGCTGGATCGCGCCAAGGCCGCCAACAACATCGACGAGCCCAGCCTCGCCGACATGACCGAGAAGGCCATCAAGATCCTGCAGAAGAACAGCAAGGGTTACTTTCTGATGGTCGAAGGCGGCCGTATCGACCACGCGCTGCACGGCACCAACGCCAAGCGCGCGCTGGAAGACACCATCGCCTTCGACGACGCCATCAAGCGCGCCCTCGGCCTGGTGGACCTGAAGAACACGCTGATCGTCGTCACCGCCGACCACGATCACACGATGACCATCAACGGCTACGCCCACAAGGGCAACCCCATCCTGGGCAAGGTCACCGACATCAAACAGACCACCGTGCAGGGCAAGCCGGTACTGGCCAACGCCGCCGACAGCAAGCCCTACACCGCACTGGTATTCGGCAACGGCGGCGGCCCCCGCAAGGCGGTCCGCGACGATCTGACCAATGTGGACACCAGCGCCGACGACTACATCCAGGAAGTCGGCGTCAACCTTGGCTCCGTCGGCAACGAAACCCACGGCGGTGGCGACGTGATGTTGTTCGCCGGCGGCGCCGGCAACGCCGGCTTCAAGGGCACCATGGTCAACACCAAGGTCTTCAGCCTGGTGAAGTCCGCCCTCGGCCTCTGATCCCGATCGAGCCATCCCAAGGGGCATCCCTGGACCGAAATCCGGCCCCTATTCGCCCGACCTTTCCAGGTCGGGCTTTTTTCATTTCACCCCTGCAACACCCCCTTCATTGCAAACCGATATGAAACGACTTCTTCCCGCCCTGCTGGGCATTCTCATCGCAGCCCCCGCCGTCGCCGGTGACCTGGCCCTCAAGGTGGAACACGACATCACCACCCTCGGCGCCGACGGCGTGACCCGCATCGTGCGCTTCGGCGAACGCCTGGTCCGCCGCGACAAACAGAGCTGGGTCGAGCGCATCCTGCCTCCGCACGCTCACGAAGCCGAGGACCACAAGGCCGGCGATAAGGGCCACAAGCACATGGACACCTCGGCCGCCGCCCGCTGGGTGCAGCTCGGCGAGGACGGCAAGCTGCGCGTGCGCATCGTCAATGGGTACGAGAAGATGATCGTCGACATCGCCCCGGTGGATTACGCCAACATCGGCTTCGACGGCAAATGGACCACCGCAAACCAGTTGCTCGATCCGGAGCAGCTCAAGCGGATGAAGGCCAGCAACCGCAGCGCGCCGGCCGGCACCCGCTGGTACGAGGGCGGTACCGCACAGACCCGCGTCCAGGTGTTGTGGGACGAGAAGGAGCAGTACCCGCGTCGCATCGAATCGGCCAACCCGGCGGGCACCAGTCGCAGCACGCTGATCGCGACCCGCGAGGCCATGCCCGCTCGGCTGCCGTGGACCCGTCTCGACGGCTACGTGCAAAAGGAATATTCAGATCTGCTCGACTGATTCCCCCGGCCGTGCCAAAAAATGCTATTTATATATTGATGCAGGCGGATCGCGGAGGGAGAGAATTCACAGAGCGGTCCGGCTGCATCGCAGGGCATTATTGCCCCTACCCAAGCATGAAAGGTACGGCCATGAGCAACTACGGAGAGCTGGCGCACTACCAGCTCGATCACTTCACACTCGACATCACGCCTTACGTCACCCGCGAACTCAATCCCCATGAGGCCGGCGTCGCTGTGCAGTACGGCGCGGACTTCCGGATCCGCTTCGCCCGCCAGGGAGGCCACGAGCACAAACTGGGACTGCTCCAGCTGATCCTGCCCCGCACCCAGCTGTTCGCCCACACCGTCGTTGGCGAGTGGAACATCGACAAGCGCTATCCCGAGGACGACACCGCCATCGTTCTCGAGCAGTGCCTTTACGGCAGTGACGGGGTGAAGATCGGTGGGCACTCGGCCACCTATGCCGGCCAGGAGATGCGTCAGCTCGGTGAGAACGAATGCTGGCTGATCGACACACCGCGGGAAATCAACGGCAACTTCGAGCGGGGCGTATTCACCGGACTCACCAACACCAAGTTCGCCAACTACGTGGTCGAACTCGACGGCCCGATAGGCCGCCTGTTCAACACCGGTATCACCTGGGGCTACTCGGTGCAGCAGTATGGCAGCCGGCCCGGGCACTTCGACATGCACGTTCTGGAACCGCAACTGATCCAGCTCAAGGATCACAACGAACACCTAGCCGCCATCGGCAGCTTCCTCAACGTCCCCAAGGCAAAGCTCGCCGAGCTGATCCGCTGATCCCTTCGGCATGTTCCTGCGTGCGCCCGGTGGTCACGCCCATGCAACATTGACGGGCTATCTTTTCGGCGTCTCGGGCTTGCGGCCCGAAGCGCCGGACCACCAGACCCACGCCCTTCCATGCCGATCACCGCCACGCCAGCCCGACTGGCGCGCCTTGTTGCTCATCTCCTGCTCGCTGTCACACTGAGCGCCTGTTCGCCGACCCAGCTGATCGTCCGTGGCGTTGCCGACCAGCTGGCAGCCCAGGGCCAGTCCAGCGAGGATGACCTGGAACTGGCCCGCGATGCCAGCGCCTTCTACCTCAAGCTGTCCGAATCGGTGCTGCAGCAGCAGCCCGACCACGCCCCGCTGGCCGCTGCCGTCGCAGGTGGCTTCACCCAGTATGCCTACGCCTTCGTGGCCTTCGAGGCCGACCGCCTCGACGCAACCGACACCAAGGCGGCCCAGCGCCTGCGCGAGCGCGCCGCCCGCCTTTACCGGCGCGGCCGCGACCACGCCCTCGCCGCCCTCGAAAAAACCCAGCCCGGCTTACGCCAGCGCCTGGCCGACCCGGCCCAGCGCGCTGCCCTGCGGCTCCCCCCCGAACACGTCGCCCTCGCCTACTGGGGCGCCGCCTCTTGGGGTGGCCTGATCTCCCTATCCAAGGACGATCCCGACACGGTCGCCGACCTACCCGTCGCCATCGCGCTGGCCCAACTTGCCTGGCACACCGCCCCCAGCTTCGGCGAGGGCAGCCTGGCCGGCCTGATGGGCACGTTCGAGGTCGCCCGCCCCGGCGGCAGCCGCGAGCAGGCCCTCGCCTATTTCGAAGAGGCCCTGCGCCTCGGCAACGGCCGCAATGCCGGCGCCTTCGTCGGCAAGGCCGAGGGCATCGCCCAACCAGCCGGAGACAAGGCGGCCTTCCTCGAGCTGCTCCACCAAGCCGTCGCCATCCAGGACCCGCCGGGCAGTCCGCTGGCCCTGTCGAACGAAGTCATGCGCCGCCGCGCGCGCTGGCTGATCGAATCGGCCGACGACCTGTTCTAAAGCTGGCCCTTGCCATCCGGGGCCCACGGCGCCCTCCGGGCGCCCTCACCATACGGAAAGACACCCCATGTTCAAGTTCAGCCGCCTTGCCGCCCTCGCCGTCGGACTCCTCCTCGGCGCCAACGCCATGGCCGCCGGCCAGCTGCGCATCGGCACCCTCGCCCCCAAGAACTCCCTCTACCACCGCCAGCTGATGGAAGTCGGCGAGGCCTGGCGCAACGCCCAAGGCGACGGCGCGAAGTACGTGATCTACCCTGACGGCAGCCAGGGCGGTGAAACCGACATGGCCCGCCGAATGCGCATCGGTCAGTTGCAGGGCGCCCTGCTGTCGGTCGTCGGCCTGCGCGAGATCGAGCCGTCCATCGCCGCGTTGCAGAACATGCCGCTGCTGTTCCGCAGCTGGGAAGAGGTGGACTACGTGCGCGAGAAGATGCGCGCCGGCATGGAAAAGAAATTCCTCGACAAGGGCTTCGTCGTACTCGCCTGGGGCGACGCCGGCTGGGTCCGCTTCTTCTCCAAAGAGCCGGCCCTGCGCCCCGACGACTACAAGAAGATGAAGTTCTTCGCCTGGGCCGGCGAATCGGAGCAGCAGGAGATCATGAAGAGCCTCGGCTACACACCGGTGCCGCTGGAAACCTCCGACATCCTGCCGTCCATCCAGACCGGCATGATCAACGCAGTGCCCGCCACCCCCTACTTCGCGCTGGCCAGCCAGGTCTATAACACCGCCCCGCACATGCTCGACATCAACTGGGCGCCGATCGTCGGCGCGCTGGTGGTCACCAAGAAAAGCTGGGACGAAATGAGCCCCGCTGCCCAGGAGGCCCTGCGCAGCGCCGGCGCCAAGGCCGGCCTGCAGATGCGCACCAAGGCCCGCCAGGAAGTGGACGAGGCCGTCGAAGCCATGAAGAAGCGCGGCCTGCAGGTGCACAAGCCCAACCCCGAGCAGATGAAGGAATGGAACGATCTGGCCGACAAGCTCTACCCGCGCATCCGCGGCAAGATGGTGCCGGCAGACACCTTCGACGAAGTGTTCGCGCTGCTGAAGACCTACCGGGCCGGCAAGCGCTGACGAGCAGCCATCTCTCCCATGCGCCGCCTGCTCTCCTTCGACGAAGCCATCGCCTCCGCGGCGCTGGCACTGATGACCCTGATCCCGCTGGTGGAGATCGCGCTGCGCCCGCTGCACGGCAAGGGCATCGACAATGCGCCGCTGCTGGTCCAGCACCTGGGCCTCGCGCTGGCCATGTTCGGAGCGCTCCTCGCCGAGCGGGGCGGGCACCTGACCAGCCTCGGCAACGGCTTCGCCACCGCACGCAATCCGCTGGTACGCGCAGCATCGACGGCGTTTGCCAAGGGCAGCGCCTCCGTGCTGTGCGGCATGCTCGGCAGCGCCAGCTGGAACTTCGTGACCAGCGAACTGGAAGCCGGCCGTGAGCTGGCCTACGGTATTCCGGTGTGGGGCGTGCAGGCGCTGATGCCTGCCGGCTTCGTGCTGCTCGGCCTCAAGCTGGGCAGCCGCTGCTCCCGCTACCGGATCGCCAGCCTGCTGCTCGGCGTAGCGCTGACCGCCACCGGCTTCATCTTCGCCCGCCATTTCAACGATGCCACCCTGCCCCTCGCACCGCTTGCCCTGTGGCTGGTGCTGGCCCTGCTGGCTGGCGCGCCGATCTTCACCATCCTGGGCGGCCTGGCGCTGGCCCTGTTCTGGTCGGAAGGCCAGCCGCTGGCTTCCGTGCCCCTCAGCCATTACCAGATCACCGTCAATCCGTCCCTACCAGCGCTGCCGCTGTTCACGCTGGCCGGCCTGGTCTTCGCACGCAGCGGCGCGGCAGGTCGCCTCGGCACGCTGTTCACCGCCTGCTTCGGTGGCGGCGTCACTGGCACGGCCATCGCCGCGGCGCTGTTGTGTTCCTTCTTCACTGCTTTCACCGGCGGCAGCGGCGTCACCATCCTGGCGCTTGGCGGACTGCTGCTGCCGCTCTTGCGGGACGCCGGCTTTCCGGAACGCAAGGGCATCAGCCTGGTGACCAGCGCCAGTGCGCTGGGTGTGCTGCTGGCGCCGTCGGTGCCGTTGATCATGTACGCGATCATCGCCCGCGTGCCGATCAACACCATGTTCCTGGCCGGCATCGTCCCAGCACTGGTGATGGTCGCCTCCCTTCTGCTGGTCGGCGGCTACCTGCGTCGAGGCGGCATCGCTACGGACGCGGAAACGAAACAGCCCCGGCCCGATGCCCGCACCGCACTGTCCGCAGCATGGGCCGCACGCTGGGAGATCCTCGCCCCGCTGGTGGCCATCGGCTCCCTGGTCAGCGGCGTCGCGACGCCCACCGAGAGCGCGGCCCTCACTGCCGCCTACGCAATCCTCACCCAGGCCATCGCCCACCGGGAACTGGACTGGGCGCTGCTGCGCCGCTGCCTGGCCGACTGCGCGCAAGTCATCGGCGGCGTGATGCTGATCCTCGGCATGGCGCTGGGCCTCACCAACTACCTGGTGGACGCCGGCATTCCGGACGCTGCCGTGGAATGGGTGCAACAGACGCTGCCGAACAAGTTCGCCTTCCTGGTGGCGCTCAACGTGTTCCTGTTCCTCGCCGGGGCGCTGATGGAGATCTACGCCGCCATCGTCGTGCTGGTGCCGCTGCTGCTGCCGGTGGCGATCAGCTACGGCATCGACCCGGTGCACTTCGGGGTGATCTTCCTGGCCGTGATGGAGATGGGTTTTCTGTGTCCGCCGGCCGGCATGAACATCTTTTTCGCGTCGGCGATGTTCGCCAAGCCGATCCGCGAGGTCGCGGTCTCGGTACTGCCAGCCCTGCTGGCGATCTTCCTTGGCGCGCTGGCAATTTCCTGGCTGCCGTGGCTGGCCACCGGGCTGCCGGGCTGGCTGAGGTAACTGAAATCGAGGTCCGTGGCCCGTGGTTTGTTCTTCAGGACACAGAACCTGCGGGCTTATCCAGCCTTCTTCGCCTCGAGCTTCTTCTCGGCCTTCGACGCAACGACCACCGCATCCCCCTCGGCCAGGGAGTCGGCCGGATTTAGCACGATCCTATCGTCGGCCTTCACACCGCTGCCCAACTCCACCTCCACCCCCAGTTCACGCTTGATGGTGACCGGCTGCAGATGCACCTTACCGTCGCTGCCGACCACCGCCACCCGCGGCCCTTCCGGGCGGAACAGCAAGGTATTGCTGGGCACCCGGAAGCTCGGCTCACCAGCCGTCGCCGGGGCCTTGATGTCCACCCGCGCGTAGGCGCCGGGCAGCAGTTCGCCCTTGGGGTTGGGGAGGTTGATCTCCACCTGCAGCGTACGGCTGGCGGTATCGATGGCCTTGGCGGTGCGCACGATGCTGCCGGTGAACACCCGACCCGGCCACTCAGCCAGCGTTACGCTGGCGCTGTCACCGGGCTTCACGCGCCGGGTGAAACCCTGGGGCACCTGCACGTAGATGCGCAACGGGTCGCTGAGGGTCAGCACAAAGAGCTGCTTGCTGCTGCCACCCGCATCAATGAGGTTGCCCACGTCCACCGTACGCTTGGTGATCACGCCAGCAAACGGCGCTACCACCTGGTTGTAGTCGAGCTGCTTCTGCAGGCGCTGCACCGTCGCGGCCGTGAGGGCATTGGCGGCGGTGGCCTGGGCGTAGGCGTTGCGACGTTCTTCCAGTTCCTGCTGGGACACGGAATCCAGCTTGCGCAGCGCCTCCCAGCGCTCCACCGAGCTCTTCGCCAGCGCCAATGCAGCCACGGCCTGGGCATGCGCCTGCTTGGCCTCGACCAGTTGCTGGGCCACTTCCGGTGTGTCGATGCGGGCCAGTAGTTCGCCCTGCTTCACGCTGTCACCGATGTCCTTGTACCAGGCAGCCAGGTAGCCGCTGATCCGCGCGTAGATCGGCGCCTCGGTATACCCCTGCAAGGTACCGGGCAAGCTCAGGACATTCTCGCTGCTGCTGTCCTTCGGCGAGACCACGCTCACATGGCGAGCGGCGTGAACATCCGCCGCCAAGGCCAGATCGCGGGCGGTAGCCGAGCGATGGACAGCGACGCCGGCGAGGCCGGCCCCGAGCACCGCAAGCCCCAGCAGCGCCACGTTACGGGTGCGCTTGAGCAGGCGCAGGCGGTGGATTCCCTGGGCGCCTTCATGGGCGTGCAGGCCATGGATGCCGATGCTGGAATGGCGGTTGTCAGTCATGTCAGGAATGTCCTTCGGCAAGGCTGCCCTGGGGCAGTTGCGGCCGGGCAGCGGCCCGGCGTGCAATATGTTGATGCACCGAGGCAAACACCAGCGGCACGAAAACCAGCGTGGACAGCGTCGCGAACAGCAGGCCGCCGATCGCTGCGCGGCCGAGGGGCGCGTTCTGCTCGCCGCCCTCGCCGAGGCCGATAGCCATCGGCAGCATGCCCATGATCATCGCCAGCGCCGTCATCAGCACTGGGCGCAAGCGCGTCGCCCCGGCCTCCAGCGCCGCCGACAGCGGCGGCTCGCCGGCCAGCAGGCGCTGACGCGCGAAGGACACCATCAGGATGCTGTTGGCGGTCGCCACGCCGATGGTCATGATCGCGCCGGTCAGCGCGGGCACGCTGAGCGTGGTGCCGGTCAAGAGCAGCATCCAGGCGATGCCGGCCAGGGCTGCCGGCAGCGCGGTGATGATGATGAAGGCGTCCACCCAGGACTGGAAATTCACGACGATCAGCAGATAGACCAGCACGATCGCCATCACCACGCCAATGCCGAGGCCGATGAAGGAAGAGTTCATCGTGCGGGCCTGGCCGCGCAGCGTGACTTTACTGCCCTTCGCCAGCTGTGGCTTGAGCTCCTCGACGATCCGCTCCACGTCGGCCACCACCGAGCCCAGGTCGCGCCCACGCACGCTCACGTAGAGGTCGATCACCGGCTCGATGTTGTAACTCGACACGATGGCCGGCTCCCGCGCCGACGACACCTGAACCAGATTGCTGAGCAGCTGGTTGGGCACCCCGTTGGCGCCCGCCACCGGGATCTGCAGCAGTGAATCGACGGAGTCCACCCGGTACTGGGGCGCCTGCACGGAGATATTGTAGGACACCCCATTCTTCGGGTTGAGCCAGAAGCTGGGGGCGGTCTGGAAGCTGCCGGACAGCGGGATCAACACGTTCTGCGCCACGTTGGCGGCGCTCAGGCCCATCTGCTGCAGGCGGCTGCGGTCCATGTCGAGGCGCAGGGACGGCTGATCGAGGCGCTGGTGGATATGCACGTCCACCGCCCCCGGCACCTGGCGCACCGCTTTCTCGACCATGGCCGCGAAGCGGAAGTTGTCTTGCAGCTTGTTGCCCGCCACCTGTATGTCGATGGCTGCCGGCAAGCCGAAGTTGAGGATCTGTGTCACCACGTCGGCCGGCTGGAAGAAGAACTCCACGCCCGGGAAGCGGCGCGGCAGTTCCTCCCGCAGGCGGTCGATGTAGCGCGCCGAGGAGCCGTGATTTTCCTTGAGGGCGATCTGGATCTCGCCGTCAAGCGTACCGATGGTGCCGGCGTTGCTGTAGGACAGGTTGATGCCGCTATAGGGCAGCCCCAGGTTGTCGAGGATGGTCTCCAGCTCCTCCGCCGGGATGTGCTCTCGAATCACCGCGTCGATGCGGTCGGCCAGGCGCGCTGTCTCTTCGATGCGGGTGCCGGTCGGGGCCCGGAAATGCAGGCGGATGATGCCGGCGTCTGCCGCCGGAAAGAAGTCCCGCCCCAGGAAGAAATACAGCCCCGACGAAAGCACGCAGCCGCCGAGGAAGATCGCGATGAAGCTGCGGCGACGCGGCAAGAGCGCACTCAGGATCAGGATGTAGCCGCCGCGCATGCGCTCGAAACCGGCATCGAAGCGCCGGTACACGCGCTGCAGCAGGCTGTCCGGGGCTGCGGCGCCGTGCTGCATGTTCTTCATGAACAGCAGCGCCAGCGTCGGCACCAGGGTCCGCGACAGAATGTAGGAGGCGATCATCGCGAAGATCACCGCCTCGGCCAGCGGCACGAACAGGAAGCGCGCCACGCCTGTGAGGAAGAACATCGGCACGAAGACGATGCAGATGCACAGCGTGGACACCAGCGCCGGCACGGCAATCTCCCCCGCACCTTCGCGGATCGCGGTCTCCAGATCGTGCCCCAGGTGCAGGTAGCGCTCGATGTTCTCGATGGTCACCGTCGCATCGTCCACCAGAATGCCCACCGCCAGCGCCAGGCCGCCGAGGGTCATGATGTTGATGGTTTGCCCTAGCGCGTAAAGCGCAATGATCGACGACAGCACCGACAGCGGGATCGAGATCGCGATGATGCAGGTGGTGCGCCAATTGCCGAGGAACAGCAGGATCATCGCCGCGGTGAGGCAGGCGGCGATCAGGCCCTCATGGACCACGCCGGAGATCGCCGCCTTGACGAACACCGACTGATCGAACAGCGGCGTGACCTGGATGTCGTCCGGCAGGCTGGGCAGCGCGTCCGCCAGGGCCACATGCAGCGCGTCGATGACCTGCAGCGTGGACGCGCCACCACTCTTCAGCACCGACTGCACGACACCGCGGTTGCCGTCCATGCGGACGATATTGGTCTGTGGCGAGAAGCCGTCGCGCACCGCCGCCACATCGCGCAGGTAGATGGCCTGGCCATTGCCGACACGCACCGGCAGGTCATTGAGCTCCTCGACCGTGCGGGTCGAGCCGTTCATCTTGACGTTGAACTCGGTGGCGCCGAGCTTGGCGGTGCCACCGGGCAGGATCAGGTTCTGGGCGTTAACCGCGTTGACCACATCGATGGGCGCCAGTCCCTTGGCCTGCAGCGCGCTGCTGTCGATATCCACCGACACCACCCGGCTCTTGCCGCCGTAGGGATAAGGCATCGCGATGCCAGGAATGGACACCAGCTTGGGCCGGAGCGTGTTGAGCATGGTGTCGAACAACGTCTGTTCGGGCAGCGACTTACTCGACACGCCGAGCTGGATCACCGGAATCGCCGATGCGGAGTACTTGATCACCAGTGGTGGGCTGACCCCGGGGGGCAATACCCGTAGCGAACCGCCTTCCGTCGAGGCAATCTGCGCCATCGCGGTATCGACACTGGCGTTGGGCTGCAGGAAGACCTTGATGATCGCGATGCCGTTGTAGGACTGCGACTCGAAGTGCTCGATGTCGCTGACAGTGGTGGCCAGCAGGCGCTCGTTGGGCGTCGTGATGCGCTGGGCCATCTCCTGCGGCGACAGACCGTTGTAGCTCCAGATGATGCTGATGACCGGGATGTTGATCTCCGGCAGCACGTCGGTGGCGATACGCAGCAGCACCAGCGGCGTGGCCAGGAAGATGAGCAGCGCCATCACGATGAAGGTGTACGGGCGCCGCAGGGCGATATTGACGATCCACATGATCTAGGCTTGTTGGGTCAGCGCCCGGTAAGCGGCAGGGACAATTGGCAGGGGATTGACGACGAACAGTGGGCCGACGCAACAACAGCATCGGCGTTCCGGAGAAATGACCAGGAGCGGACTTGCAGACTTCGGACAGGAGGCCATTCGATAGCAGCAATTGCGCCACCCTCGCAGACCCGCCCCAGAAGCGGAATCCTGGGCCGGGGAGGCAATAGGCTGCGGAGAAATCAACACTTCGCCAACAGCCCCTGCTGCGCAGCGCGCAGGCCGCTCAGTCCCAGCGGGCCGCCGCGTCGTCGTCCCCCTCGCGGGCATCCACCCAACGCCCGCCTTCCGGCGTGTCTTCCTTCTTCCAGAACGGCGCCCGGGTTTTCAGATAGTCCATGATGAACTCGCAGGCAGCGAAGGCGTCGCCCCGGTGGGAGGAGGCCACACCGACGAAGACGATGCGATCACCGGGCACGAGCCGCCCGAAGCGGTGGATCACCCGCGTGCCGAGCAAGCTCCAGCGGCCGTAGGCCTCGGTGACGATGGCGTCGAGGGACTTCTCGGTCATGCCGGGATAGTGTTCGAGGGTCATCGCGGACACCTCGCTCCCCTCCCCGCTCAGCTTGTCCGCCCGCACCAGGCCGACGAAGCTCGCCACCGCGCCCACGTCGGCCCGGCCGGCGGACAGGGCGGCAATCTCCGCACCGACGTCAAAGTCGGCCTCCTGGACCGACACGGAATCGAATTGCCGCTGAATTTCACTCATGTCAGCCTCCGGTGACCGGCGGGAAAAAGGCGATCTCGTCCCGATCCGCTACCGTCACGTCCGGGCCAACCATTTCCTGGTTGATCGCCGCCCGCACGTTGCGGCCTTCGCCGAGCGCCTCCCACACCCCACCGCGGCGGGCCAGGTGGGCGCGCAGATCCCCCAGGGTGGCAATGCCGGCAGGCAACGTGAGGGTTTCGTGGGAATAGCCGAGGGTTTCCCGCAGGCTGGCGAAATACAGGACCTTGACGCTCATGACAGTAGTTCGGAATAAGGAATGAAACGGACCCGGTCGCCGGCCTTGATGACCTGCCCGGAAGGGTTGTCCACCAGGCCGTCGGCCCACACGGTGGACGTGAGCACGCCGGGCCCCTGGTTGGGGTACAGCCCGACGCGGCCATCGGCACCGAGACGTGCCCGCAGGAACTCCCGGCGACGATCGGGCTTGGACCAGTCGAAGGCCGCCTCCAGCGGGATCGCCTTGGGCAGGCAGTCCTTGACGCCTTGGGCACGCAGCACGAAGGGGCGCACCAGCAGGATGAAGGTGACGAAGCTCGACACCGGGTTACCGGGCAGGCCGATGAAGGCCGCGCCGGCACCGCCGGCCGGATCGTTCACATGGCCGTAGGCCACCGGCTTACCGGGCTTCATGGCGATCAGCCAGGAATCCAGCCGCCCTTCCGCCGTCACCGCCGGCTTGATGTGGTCTTCCTCGCCCATCGACACGCCACCGCTGGTAACGATCAGGTCGTGGCGGCTGGCCGCGTCGCGCAGCGCCGCGCGGGTTGCGTCGAGCTTGTCCGGCACGATACCCAGGTCGCTGACCTCGCAGCCGAGAGCCTCCAGCAGGCCGCGCAGCACGTAGCGGTTGGAGTTATAGATGGCGCCGGGCGGCAGCGGCTCGCCGGGCATCACCAGTTCGTCGCCGGTGGAGAACAGCGCCACTCGCAGGCGCCGCAGTACCGGCAGCGTCGCGCAGCCCACCGATGCGGCGAGACCCAGCATCTGCGGATTGAGGCGCACGCCGGCCGACAGCACGGTGCTGCCCTGGGCAATGTCCTCGCCGGCACGGCGCACCCACTCTCCGGGTTTGGGCAGATGGTTGATCACCACTCCGTCGCCGTCCGCCTCACACAGCTCCTGCATCACCACCGCATCGGCGCCAGCCGGGATCGGCGCGCCGGTGAAGATGCGCGCCGCCGTGCCGCGGGCCAGGGTGCGGCCGACGCTGCCGGCCGGGATGCGCTGGCCGATGACGAGGCGCGTGCCGGCGGCCGGCAGGTCGGCAGTGCTCACCGCGTAGCCGTCCATGTGGGAATTGTCGAGGGGCGGCACATTGAGGCCGGACACCTGATCGGCGGCCAGCACACGGCCGAGGGCCGCCGACGTGGACACCGTCTCAATGGCCGTCACCGGCTCGGCGGCGGCCAGCAGCGCGTCGCGCACCTCTTCGAAAGGACGCAGGGAAGTATTCATAGGAGCCCCTGATGGTGGAGGATGAAATCGGCCACGGCGGCCGCATCGTTGAGATTCAGACAGGTCATGGGGGCATCGAGTGCCGCGTCGGTGGCGATCGCGACGACGGACGAATTGTCGGGATACTGCAGCGGACGGCCGTGGGCCGGGCGATAGACCTCGATCTTGGGTATCGGCACCGCCTTGAAGCCTTCCACCAGCACGATGTCGCAGGGCGACAGGCGTTGGAGTTGGGCGTTCAGATCGGGTTCCGCCTCGCCGCGCAATTCGTGCATCAACACCCAGCGCTCGTCCGACACCAGCAGGATCTCGCTGGCCCCCGCCTCCCGGTGGCGCCAGGAATCCTTGCCCGGCTTGTCGATGTCGAAACCGTGATGCGCATGCTTGATCACCGACACCTGGAAACCGCGGGCGGTGATCTCCGGAATGATCTTCTCGATCAGCGTGGTCTTGCCCGAACCGGACCAGCCGGCGAAACCGAATACCTTCATGACCCGCGCCACCAACGGATTGACAGGCGCGGGATTGTAGCAAGGCCTTGTCTCCAACGGACTTGTTGGGAACACCTAGGAAAATGGACTTTACTAGACAGTGGACAGTAGAAGCAGATCCCGTACTCGCTCAGCCCCCATTGCTCACCACAGGCAAACCGGCTTGCTCAATGTTCAAAAAGCGCCCCGACTCAAGATCAAAAGCCACACCCCACAGCCTTAATCCATCACTGAACTCAAAGGGCTCGGGAATTCCATGGAAATATCCGTTCTGCGGATAAACCAAGGCCATATCCCCAACGCCATTCAAGTATTTCATGCCATAGGCGAACAATTGATAGAAATCGGACTGAGCAAGACCGTATTTGCCATCCCTATCTCTGCCATCCAAGCGCTTCCACTTGGCATCAAGAATCCAACGCGAGCCTGAGTGCTCAACCAACATGTCCGGTCGCAACTGGAACATGGGCAATCCATAATGCTTGCACAAAGCATGACGTGCCGCCTGCAGGATCAGCTTCGAACCAGGCAGCAAAATTTTACGCAGGCTTGCTGCCACGTAGCGCTCAAAAAGCTTCTCCATAGGAAAAAGCATGCTGACCCCGCGCCACTTACCGGCGACGGCAAGGGGCATGTGCCGGTAAAGAATCAACTCGCACCATGGGCGAATAGCGTGGTAATGGGCCATCAGCCTATCGCGGCGCCAAGCTTTAAAGTCAGCGGCAATATCTCGACTGGCTGGAATTTCCTTCAACAGACTTCGGAGCTCATGAGCGAGTCGCCAGTTAGCCGGAGTCTGAGCGGCCTTGCACACATAATCCAATGCGATTTTGAGCAAGCGATTCTCTGGACGATCAGGCACAAAGATGTCATGTCTAATTTGAAAAATATGCTGTCGCCCTGGTGGTTGGCGCATCTGGCGTACGCCATCTAGCTGTCCTCGAAGATAGGGTTCAGCGGCCTCCACCCGAAGATAATCCGAGCGAATCCCTCTTTTGACAAGGTGGTCCAGAGCGACCAAGAATTGGCCAATCACCCATTCGGAAATGGGTGAGCTAAACAATGACAAGGATGCCTCGCCGGCCTCCCGCGCAGGCAAGTCAAGGCTAGTAGAAATCATGCGAATCAGAAGCGCGCGACTGTTTATGGCAGCACCTTCATCCTCGACATGTTTCGGCAGGATCTCCAAGCGGGTGCCACAAGGGGTTTCCAGCGTTCCCACATAGTTGTCCAAACGCAGAAACCGCCTGTCCTCGACTTGTACCAGAGACGCCCCACCTTTGCGAAAACCCGCACTGAGCTGGCAAAGCCAATCGAAAGCACTGTTTGACACCGTTGCCAGATCAAGAGATTGCTTGACGTCGATCACGGTAGTCAGTCGCGCATGCTCCCGGACGGTGACAACTGGCTTCACGCGCCCACGGCTCCACTGCCGCTCGCGTCAATAATTTCGGCGTAAGCTTGAATGGAGCTAAAGGCCTCCGGGTTTATTGTCCATCTCAGTCCTTGGGGCGCTACAGAAACGTCAGGGCCGAACAATTCTTCAACGGTGCTCGCGGGCCTGATCAGAAACCGGCAACTCTCGTTTGTCTTTCGGTGATCATTCAGTACCCACGCGATCCGCTCCCAGTCTTCGAAGAAATACTCTTGCAGAAGCGGAAAAATCTTATTACGAAAGATCCTCGCTAAATCAGCGACTTCAGGCACAGAAAAACTCCGAAGCTCTATAAAATACGCATGCCCCAAGCAATGATCCCGATCTAGCAAAACCTCAATACGGTCATTCATCACCTGTAGCAACTCGCCAATATTGACGCCATCCACGACCAGGTCGCTC
Organism: Zoogloea sp.; assembly: GCF_041914405.1. NCBI lineage: Bacteria > Pseudomonadati > Pseudomonadota > Betaproteobacteria > Rhodocyclales > Zoogloeaceae > Zoogloea > Zoogloea sp. The sequence continues at coordinate 57,450 of NZ_JAYSDK010000016.1, read as the reverse complement.
AGAAGCTCCGGCTGTGGTGACATCTCGACAAACTCGAACCGCCTCCGCAGCGCAATATCAAGCCCAGACAGAGAACGATCCGCGGTGTTCATCGTGCCGATAATGAACACATTATCCGGCACACTGAATGCCTCCTTTGAGTAGGGTAGTGTCACTTCAAGCGCCTCGGGTTGGCCAGCCCGCTTCGACGGCTCAATCAGGGTAATCAACTCACCAAAAATTCGAGATACATTCCCTCGATTAATCTCGTCGATGATGAGAATAAACGGCTTCTTTGGTTGGTTTGATGTGATTACCGGAGGAGTAGCAGGCAGGCCGCACTTTTCCCTCAAGTAGTTCAGCATTCCCCGCACGTAAGAAATGTTATACATGCCCTTGGCGTCCGCGCCGGAAAATAGCTTTCGTACGTAGGTCATGTTAGCTCGATATTTGGAATGGTTCTCGCCCCCATCACCTTGACTACTATCTGGCACAAAACCGAAGGTAGCTCCCCCTTCATAGGTTACTTTGAATTTCTTCCCCGAGGGCGTCTTCATCTCAAGCACGCCGCCAGCTTGCTCCAGTTGCGCTTGCAGAAGAGCGAGCGCTGCATCGAACGGATCCTCGTCGGCGACTAAGCCTGCGCTTGCACGTTCGCACAAACGCTTGAATACACCGGCCTCAACCACATATTCCAGCTCTCCTTCGGCACTGACGGCCCGCAAGCCCTCAACGAAATCCTCGTAACTGAAACTTTGATGGAAGGTTGTGAAAACGATTTGCCCAAGTGCCACGTAATGATCAAAGGTTTTCTTTAAATCCGTTCGACCAATGGCATCTATAGGTAGCTGAGGATCCAGAATACTTAAGGCCTGCTCAATTGTGCTAAAAGTTTTCCCGGTTCCCGGAGGGCCAAAGAGAATTTGATTCAACACAGGATTTGCGGAAAAAAGAGGCTGCTCCACGATATTGACCTCCTCGGTTTCGCCTTGCGCTTTGGCGCCTGTATTGTTCTGATAGCTAACAGGGTCGAGTCCCCCTCCGCTGAAGTCCCTCAAGCGAGAGCTAAACTGATCGGCATGCTTGATCAACCATTGCCTTACATCGTTCTCAGCAGGGGCATCAGTATGAGTTAGCGGATGTGGCATAACCCCTTGGCGAATGTCCTCGTGCACCCACAATCGAGGCCATTTACTGTTCGTTTCGATCCATAAATAAAGAACTGGTGCTCCTCTTAAAGCCTTACGCCCTCGTTTTCCGATGCGTATATCAACATACTGGTCAAGCCCGCCGGTCGCCCATACGTCGATTGCCGGGTATGTCGCGCGAATCGCATTGATTACACCATGCGCCCACGCCCGGGCTTTGTCGTTTGCAAGACGCGCGAAGAACTCGCGCGCACGGTCACATAGGTGTTGATCCCGCATTGACTCTTTCTGATTTTGCAGTAGCCGTGACGGCGAAACACCACAGCGCAACAGCCCCGAGGCAGGCGCGGATGCTATGCCAGAGTATTCGCCGGGGAAAGGCAGGTAGGTTACACCGGGACAAGAAGGGCTCGCCATCGGGACTGGGGCGCGATACAGGAAAAACGGAAAGAAGCCTTCCACTCTTCGAGCTCAGAGGCCGAAGTTTCGGACTATTTCATCGAAACTTCGACCTCTGAGCTCGAATACTCGGACTCGGACATCGAAATTTCGAGCTCATTCACCGAAACTTCGAATCCGGCCCTCCGAAATTCGACGGACTCGCCCGAAGATTCGATGAAAACGTCGAAATTTTCAGTTTTGCGGTCGCAAAACTGGAAGGAGTTCATCCATCAACGGATGATTGAATTCCGTTTTTCGGCAAATTTCATCGAAAAGTGCTTCGGCATCTACCGTTCTAGCGGACGCCCTGGCGAGATCTCAGCGCCCGCTGGCTGGCGGTGGCAGGTCTTCGAGGAAGGCGACGACTTCCGCCTCGACCTTCGAGCGGGTCATCGGCGGCAGGCTCTGCCAAACGCGCTTGCCATAGGGCTTGGTGAGCATGCGGGGGTCGCAGATGGCGAGGACGCCCTTGTCGCGTTCGGTGCGGATCAGGCGGCCGGCACCCTGCTTCACGTTGATGACGGCGCGCGGCAGCTGGTATTCCATGAAGGGGCTGCGACCGGATTTCTGCATGTGCTCGATGCGCGCAGCGAGCACCGGGTCGTCCGGCGGGGCGAATGGCAGCTTGTCGATAACGACCACCGACAGCGCGTCACCGGGCACGTCCACGCCTTCCCAGAAGCTCTGGCTGGCCACCAGGATGGCGTTGCCGAGGCGGCGGAAGCGGTCGAGGAGTTCGGTGCGCGAGCCCTCGCCCTGGATCAGCAGCGGCAGGTCGAGCTTTTCCCGTTCCAGGTAATCGCCGATTAGTTCATGGATGCGCCGCATGGCCTTCAGCGAAGTGCACAGCACGAAGGTGCGCCCCTGGGCGGCGCGGATCAGCGGAAAGGCCACCTTGGCGACGGCGTCCGGGTAGTCCGGGCTGTTGGGCTCGGGCATGCCCTGGGGGGCGTAGAGGACGGCCTGGGCGGGATAGTCGAAGGGGCTGCCCCACACGGCGGTCTCGATCGGCGGCTCGACCCAGTGCAGGCCCAGCTCGCGGCAATAGTGGCCGAAGTCCTTGCCGACCGCCAGCGTGGCCGACGTGAACACCCAGGCCCGCGGGTGGCCGTCCATCTGGCGCTTGAAGATGCTGGCGATGGACAGCGGCGTGGCGTTGAGGGACAGGGCCTGGCTGAAGACTTCCACCCAGCGCACCCAGTCGGTGTTCTCGGGCTTGATCCAGCGGGCCAGGATCTCCTGCAGCTCCTGCGTGCGGCGCAGGCAGTTGGCCAGCCCTTCGGAGCGCTCGGCCTGGGTCTCGACGATGGCGCCGAAGGCGGCCAGCTCGTCGCCGAGGGCTTCCAGCGCTTCGTGGAAGGGCTTGTTGTCTTCCATCTGCGCAAAGCCGAAGCGGGCATTCTCGGCCTGCACGGACAGGCGCAGGTCGCGGGTGGTTTTTTCGAGCTTGCGGGTGGCTTCGATGAGGTCCAGGCAGTCGCGGGCGGCCGCCACCGTCTCGGAGCGGGTGTCCCGGGCCAGTTCGAGCAGCTGGGACGTGGACACGCTCTCGCCGAAGAACAGGCTGGCGGTTTCCGGCAGCTGGTGGGCTTCGTCGAAGATCACCGCGTTGCAGGACGGCAGCAGCTCACCCATGCCTTCGTCGCGCAGGCTCACGTCGGCGAAGAACAGGTGGTGATTGACCACCACCACGTCGGCGTCCATCGCGTTGCGGCGCGCCGCGGCGACGAAGCACTCCTTGATGTTGGGGCATTCCTGGCCCAGGCAGTTGTCCCGCGACGAGGTGGCGAACATCCAGGCGGCAGCGTCTTCCGGCACCTCGGGGCATTCGGCCTTGTCGCCGGTCTGGCTGATCTCCATGAAGCGCCCGATGGCGCGCAGGTGGGTGGCGTCCTCGGGGGTCTGCAGGCGCGCGTCGGCCAGGTTGCGGGCCAGGTGGTAGTGGCACACGTAGTTGGCGCGGCCCTTCAGCAGCGCCACCGCGACCGGCACCTTGAGGGCAGCGCGGATGGTCGGCAGGTCGCGGTTGAAGAGTTGGTCCTGCAGCGTCTTGGTGCCGGTGGAGATGATTACCTTGCCGCCGTTCAGCAGCGCCGGCACCAGGTAGGCGTAGGTCTTACCGGTGCCGGTGCCGGCCTCGGCGACGAGCACGCGGTTCTCCTTCAGCGTGAAGGCGATGTGCTCGGCCATCTCCATCTGCTGGCGGCGCGGCGCGAATCCGGGAATGGCCTTGGCCAGGGGGCCATCGGGCGCGAAGGCTTGTTCGACGTTCATGGTACTGAAAAGCAAGGGGCGGCTCAGTCGAGGGCGTCGACCCGCAGCCAGACCTGGCCGCGGCTCTGACTGTCGCCCTGGCGGACGCCGCCGGTGCCGTAGTCGGAGCGGCGGCTGTCGGTTTGACTGCCGCCGAGGGATATCCATTCGCCGAGGCGGCCGCGGACCTGGGTGGACAGGCGGGAGGATTCGATACTGCCGTCAGGGCGGAGCTGCTCGACGGCCGGCGTGATGTCGATGCTGACCTGCTCGCCGATCAGTTGCGGCGCGGCCATGAAGCCGCTGCCCACGTCCAGGAAGCGCACGCTGTCCACGGCCTGCCAGCCATTGGGGCCGGCGCGCCACTCGCGCATGCCGACGGGCAGGGACTGGCCGACGCGAATCAGCGCGCTTCCGCCTTCCACCACCTGAACCTGCTGGCTGATCTGTTCGTTGCGGCGGGTGCTGCCGGCCCCGGCCTCGACGATCACGCGGCTGTTGCCGGGCGACAGGCGAGCATTGACGCCGGCGCCACCACCCTGCCCCGCCACATCCCGGTCCTGGCGCACGGACACCACGAGACGGCGCAGCGGCGTATCCAGCGCGTCGATGGCGGCACGCAGTTCGGCGAGGTTGGCCGGCGAGACGCGCAACAGCAACTTGTCGCCCATATTGGACAAGGCCCCGCCAGCCTCCACCAGCGGCCGCAGCGCCGGCAGGATCTGTTCGGCGGGCCGGTGGCGCAGCGTGACGATCTCCAGGCGCGGCTCCGCCCGGGCCGTGGCGAGCACGGCCAGCAAGGCAAGGGCGAGGCAGGCCTGGCGGCGTTTCATGTGGGGCTTCAGACTGCGGAGGTCCGGTGGGCTTCGGCGAGGTAGTCGCGGGAGCGCATCTCGATCAGGCGGCTGACCGTGCGGTGGAACTCGTTGGCCTGGCGGCCTTCCACGTAGAGGTCGTAGGCCTGGCACTCGGCGCTGACCAGCAGCTTGACCCTGTGGTCGTAGAGCACGTCGATGAGCCACGTGAAGCGGCGCGCCTCGGAGGCCATCGCGGCGCTCATCTTCGGTACGCGCGAGAGGATCAGCGTGTGGTACTCGCGGGCGATTTCCAGGTAGTCGTTCTGGGAGCGCGCGCCGCCGCACAGGGTGTCGAAGTCGAACCAGATCACGCCGGGTGCGATGCGCTGAACCTTCAGCTTGCGCTCCAGCACCTCGATCTCGCCGGGCTTGCCCTTGGTGCAGGCGATCTTCTCGAAATCCGCCGCCAGGTGCTTGTCGGCGGCTTCGTCGGCAGGCACCAGGAAGGCATCCATCTGCTCGAGCGTACGCAGCCGGTAATCGGTGCCGTGATCCACCTCGACCACGTCGAAGCGGCGCTTGATCATGTCGATGGTCGGCAGGAAGTTGATGCGCTGCAGGCCGTTGGGGTACAGGCCGTCCGGCGGGTAGTTGGAGGTCATCACGAAGATGGTGCCGCGGGCGAACAGCGCGTCGAGCAGGCGGCCGAGGATCATCGCGTCGGCGATGTCGGACACGTGGAACTCGTCGAAGCACAGCAGGCGGGTCTGGCGCGCGATGCGGTCGGCGACCTTCTGCAGCGGGTCGGCTTCGTTGTTGAGGTTCTTCAGGTCGTTCTGCACTTCCTGCATGAAGGCGTGGAAATGCACGCGACGCTTGCGCTGGTACGGGACCGAATCGTAGAAGCAGTCCATCAGGAAGCTCTTGCCGCGCCCTACGCCACCCCAGAAGTACACGCTGCGCGGCTGCTTGGGCCGCGACAGCAGCTTGCGGAGGGTGCCCTTGCGGGCCGCCTTGAAGGCGACGAGTTCGGTGTACAGGCCTTGCAGGCGCTGGGCAGCGGCGCGCTGGGCGGGATCGGACTTGAAGCCGCGGACCTTGAGGGTGGCTTCGTAGGCTTCGAGCATGCCGTGCTCGGCAACCTTGAGGATTCGATGGGGCATCGTCGTGGCAGGTGTTGTCTGGGCGCTCTAGGGTCGCGCCACTTATGGAAACGGGGGTGGTCAGGCATTTTACTGCCTGACCACCCCCGGGTGATGCGCGGAGCCGGCTACAAAGGACTACACAGCGCCGGCCGCCGTCATCAGAAGTGCAGAGGACGCTTGTCCACCGCCAGGGCGGCTTCGTGCACCACTTCCGACAGGGTCGGGTGAGCGTGGCAGATACGCGCCAGGTCTTCGGACGCACCGGCGAACTCCATCGTCACCACGGCTTCGCCGATCAGCTCGGAAGCATTGGAACCGATGATGTGCACGCCGAGGATACGGTCGGTGTTGGCGTCGGCGATCATCTTCACGAAACCGGCCGGGGTGCCGGCACCCAACGCACGGCCGTTGGCCATGAACGGGATCTTGCCGACCTTGTAGGCGGCGCCTTCGGCCTTGAGCTGCTGCTCAGTCTTGCCGACCCAGGCGATCTCGGGCGAGGTGTAGATGACCCACGGGATGGTGTCGAAGTTGGTGTGGCCCTTCTGGCCTGCGATGGTCTCGGCCACCGCGACACCTTCTTCCATGGCCTTGTGGGCCAGCATCGGGCCACGCACCACGTCGCCCACCGCCCACACGCCGTCCAGGTTGGTACGGTTGTGACCATCGACTTCGACGAAGCCGCGCTCGTCGATCTTGAGGCCGACCGCTTCGGCGTTGAGGCCAGCGGTGTTCGGCACGCGACCGACGGAGACGATCAGGCGGTCGAATTCAGCCGTCTGCGCGCCGTCCTTGGTTTCGTACTCGACGGTGACGGACTTCTTGCCGACGGTGACGGCACCAACCTTGACGGACAGCTTGATGTCGAGGCCCTGCTTGGTGAACAGCTTGAGGGCTTCCTTGGCCACGTCCTGGTCAGCGGCCGCGAGGAAGCTGTCCATCGCTTCGAGGATGGTGACTTCGGCGCCGAGGCGCTTCCACACGGAGCCCATTTCCAGGCCGATCACACCGGAGCCGATGAGGCCGAGGCGCTTGGGCACGGCGTCGATGTCGAGGGCGCCGATGTTGTCGCAGACCAGCTTGTTGTCGACCGGGATGCCGGGCAGGTGACGGGCGGTGGAGCCAGTCGCCACGATGACCTGCTTGGCTTCGACGACTTCCTCGCCGACCTTGACCTGCCAACCGGCGTCGGTCTTGCCGACGAAGGCGCCGTGGCCAGCCAGGAAGGTGACCTTGTTCTTCTTGAACAGGCCCTTGATGCCGGCGGTGAGCTGCTCGACGATCTTGGACTTGCGGCCGATCATCTTGGCCACGTCGATCTTCGGCGTGCCGACGGAGATGCCCTGCTCTTCAAAGGCGTGACCGGCTTCCTCGAACAGGTGGGAAGTGTGCAGCAGCGCCTTGGACGGGATGCAGCCGACGTTCAGGCAGGTGCCGCCGAGGCGGGGCTCGCCCTTCGGGTCGGCGTAGGGATTGGATTCGGCGCAGGCCGTGTTGAAACCGAGTTGTGCGGCGCGGATCGCTGCCACGTAGCCACCGGGACCACCGCCGATGACCAGCACATCAAATTGCTTCGCCATTTAGTCTCTTCCTTGTGCAGACAAAAACGCGGCACGGCTGCAGCCCTTGCGGGCCGCGACCGTGCCGACGGTTGGATAGATCAGACGTCCAGGATCAGACGGGCCGGATCTTCCAGGGCTTCCTTCATGGTGACCAGGCCCAGGACGGCTTCGCGGCCGTCGATGATGCGGTGGTCGTAGGACATGGCGAGGTAGTTGATCGGACGCACGACGACCTGACCATTCTCGACCACGGCACGGTCCTTGGTGGCATGGATGCCGAGGATCGCGGACTGGGGCGGGTTGATGATCGGGGTGGACATCATGGAGCCGAACACACCACCGTTGGAGATGGAGAACGTGCCGCCGGTGAGCTCTTCAATGGAGATCTTGCCGTCCTTGGCCTTCTGACCGAATTCAGCGATCTTCTTCTCGATGTCGGCGATGGACATGTTGTCCACATCACGCAGGATGGGCACCACCAAGCCACGGGGCGAACCGACAGCGATACCGATGTCGATGTAGCCGTGGTAGACGATGTCGTTGCCATCAACGGAGGCGTTCAGGATCGGGAACTTCTTGAGGGCGGCGACGGCAGCCTTCACGAAGAAGCCCATGAAGCCCAGACGCACGCCGTGAGCCTTCTCGAACTTGTCACCGTACTGCTTACGCAGCGCCATGATCGGAGCCATGTTCACTTCGTTGAACGTGGTCAGGATGGCGTTTTCGTTCTTGGACTGGATCAGGCGCTCGGCGATGCGGGCACGCAGACGGGTCATCGGAACGCGCTGTTCGACGCGATCACCAGCCGGAACGGCCACGGCCGGTGCCGCAGCCGCCGGCGCAGCGGCCTTCGGCTGGGCAGCAACGGCGTCTTCCTTGGTCACACGGCCGCCACGGCCCGAACCGGCGACGTCAGCGGCAGCAATGCCCTTCTCGTCGAGGATCTTGCGGGCGGACGGGCTGGCAGCGCCGGCAGCCGTAGCAGCTGCGGGGGCAGCGGCAGCCGGAGCGGCAGCAGCGGCCGGAGCGCCGGCTGCAGCCTTGGCTTCGGTATCGATGGTGGCGATCACTTCGCCGGAAGTCACCGAGTCGCCGCCGTTCTTGACGATCTTGACGAGCACGCCGTCGGCCGGAGCCGGGGTTTCCAGCACGACCTTATCGGTCTCAATGTCGATCAGGTTCTCGTCACGGGAAACGGCGTCGCCTTCCTTCTTGTGCCAGCTGACCAGCGTGGCTTCGGAAACGGATTCGGACAGTTGGGGCACTTTGACTTCGATCAGCATATCTTCTCCCTTGTTTTCAGTTCGGCGTGGACGTTTGCATCAGGCTTTGATTTCGCCAAACGCATTTTCGATGACTGCCTTTTGTTGCGCGTTGTGCTTGGCGTAGTAACCGACCGCCGGCGAGGCGGCTGCGGGACGAGCCACCAGCAGGAACTTGCGCTCGTCGCCGAGGGCGCTGTCCAGATGGTGACGGGACGCCAGCCAGTACCACACGCCCTGGTTGCGGGGCTCTTCCTGGCACCACACCACTTCCTTGGCGTTGGGGTACTTGTTCACTTCGGCCGCGAAGGCTTCGCGCGGGAACGGATAGAGCTGTTCCAGACGAACCAGGGCGATGTCGTCGATGTTGTTGGCGCGACGGTGGGCCAGCAGCTCGTAGTAGATCTTGCCGGAGCAGATCACCACGCGCTTGACCTTGTTGACGTCGAGCTCGTCCACTTCGCCGATCACGGTCTGGAAGGTGCCCTTGGAGAGATCGTCCAGGGAGGAGATCGCGTCCTTGTGGCGCAGCAGGGACTTCGGCGTGATGATCACCAGCGGCTTGCGCAGCTTGCGCAGGGCCTGGCGACGCAGCAGGTGGAAGATCTGCGACGGGCCGGACGGGATGCACACTTCCATGTTCATCTCGGCGCACAGTTGCATGTAGCGCTCGATACGGGCGGAAGAGTGCTCGGGGCCCTGACCTTCGTAGCCATGCGGCAGCATCATGACGAGACCACACTGGCGGCCCCACTTGGCTTCGCCAGAGCTGATGAACTGGTCCATCACCACCTGGGCGCCGTTGGCGAAATCGCCGAACTGGGCTTCCCAGATCACGAGCTGGTTCGGCTCGGCGGTCGCGTAGCCATATTCGAAGGCCAGCACAGCCTCTTCGGACAGCACGGAGTCGTAGCAGTAGAACGGGCCCTGACCTTCGCGGATGTTCTGCAGCGGGTAGAAGGTGCCATCGTGCCACTGGTCACGGTTCTGGTCGTGCAGGGCGGCGTGGCGGTGGAAGAAGGTGCCGCGGCCGACGTCCTCACCCGAGATGCGGATACCGAAACCCTGCACCAGCAGGCTGGCGTAGGCCAGGTTCTCGGCCATGCCCCAGTCGAAGGGCAGCTTGCCGGCGCCCATCGCCTTGCGGTCGTCGATGATCTTCTGCACGCGGGGGTGCAGCGCAAAGCCTTCCGGGGTGGTGGTCAGCGCGGTGGCCAGACGCTCGAGTTCGGCGGTCGGCACGGTGGTGTCGCACTTGTCGGTATAAGCCTTGCCGGCGTACGGAGCCCAATCCTGCGCAAACTGGCGCTTGAAGTCGGACAGTACGGGGTTGGACAGCAGCTCACCCTTGTCGAGAGCGGCGCGGTAGTCCTTGATGAACTGTTCCGGCTCATCGGCCTTGACGATGCCCAGCTGGGTCAGCTTGTCCGCGTACAGCTTGCGGGTGCCGGGGTGCTTGGCGATCTTCTTGTACATCAGCGGCTGGGTGACCATCGGCTCGTCGGCTTCGTTGTGGCCCAGCTTGCGGTAGCACACGATGTCGACGACGACGTCCTTCTTGAACTCCTGGCGGTATTCGACAGCCAGGCCCATCACGAAGGCCACGGCTTCCGGATCGTCACCATTGACGTGGAAGATCGGCGCCTCGCCCATCTTGAAGATGTCGGTGCAGTACAGGGAAGAACGGTAGTCGCGCGGATCGGACGTCGTGAAGCCGATCTGGTTGTTCACCACGATGTGGATCGTGCCGCCCGTGCCGTAGCCGCGGGTCTGCGCGAAGTTCAGCATTTCCTGGTTGACGCCCTGGCCGGCAACGGCCGCATCACCATGGATCAGGACCGGGATAACCTCGGCCTTGCCCTTTGCGCCACGGCGGGTCTGACGGGCATACACGGAGCCCTCGACAACCGGGTTGACGATTTCAAGGTGGGACGGGTTGAAGGCCAGGGTCAGGTGCACCGGGCCACCGGCGGTCATGACATCGCTGGAGAAGCCCATGTGGTACTTCACATCACCGGCCGACAGGTCGGACGCGGCCTTGCCTTCAAACTCGGAGAACAGCATGCTCGGCGACTTGCCGAGGGTGTTCACCAGCACGTTCAGGCGGCCACGGTGGGCCATGCCGATGACGATTTCCTGCACGCCCTTGCCACCGGCCACGCGGATCAGCTCGTCCATCGCAACGATGGTGCTCTCACCACCTTCGAGGGAGAAGCGCTTCTGGCCAACGTACTTGGTATGCAGGTAGCGTTCGAGGGTTTCGGCTGCGGTCAGGCGCTCGAGGATACGACGCTGCTGCTCGGCCTGGTAGCCGGGGCGACCCTTGGTCGGCTCGAGGCGGGCCTGGATCCAGCGCTTTTCACCGATGTCGGTGATATACATGTACTCGGCGCCGATGGAGCCGCAGTAGGTCTGGCGCACCGCGTCGAGGATCTCGCGCAGGGTGGCATGGTCACCGGGCAGGCCGTGGAAAGAGCCGGTGTTGAAAGTCTGGTTGAGATCCGCCTCGGTGAAGCCGTAGTGGGACAGCTCGAGTTCGTGGATCTCGGGACGCTCGGTGCGCTTCAGCGGATCGAGCTGGGCCCAGCGGGTGCCGAGAAAGCGGTGGGCATTGATCAGTTGCAGAACGCTGACCTGCTTCTGATCGACACCGGACGCCACGACGGTGCGGACCGGGCCACGCTTCGCCATGTCGGCGAAAGCGTTGATGATCGGGTAGTGGGCGACGTCGCGGCCCTTGCCGGGCACATTCTGCAGCGAGTCGAAATAGGTCCGCCATTCTTCAGTGACGGAATCCGGATTGTCGAGATAGTTCTCGTAAAGCTCTTCAACGAACGGCGCATTGCTGCCGAACAGTTGGGAGCTCTCAAAAAGCTGTTTCATCATGGGCGACCACCTGGCTTATATCTTGTCTTTTTGAAGGTACTTGCTTTCGGTGGGGAGAAATCCCTGTTTGATTCACTTCTTCAGAAAACGAAGCGGGATGGCCTGATGCTTCGACCATCCCGCGTTCGCTCTCCTGTTTCCCCCTCCCCTTCCGGGCAAACTTAGCCGCGTTGGGCCAGCGGGACGACGTCGCGGCGAGCGGCGCCGATGTACAGCTGACGCGGACGACCGATCTTGTACTCGGGATCGGTGATCATTTCTTCCCACTGGGTCATCCAGCCGACCGTACGGGCCAGAGCGAAGATGCAGGTGAACATCTCAGTGGGAATGCCGAGCGCCTTTTGGACGATGCCGGAGTAGAAGTCCACGTTCGGGTAGAGCTTCTTCTCGACGAAGTATTCGTCTTCGAGGGCAATCTTTTCGAGTTCCTTGGCCAGCTTGAACAGGCGGTCGTTCTCGAGGCCCAGTTCGCCGAGCACGTCGGCGCAGACCTTGCCCATCAGCTTGGCGCGCGGGTCGAAGTTCTTGTAGACGCGGTGACCGAAGCCCATCAGCTTGAAGGAGTCGTTCTTGTCCTTGGCGCGCTTGATGTACTCGCCGACGCGGGACACGTCGCCAATTTCCTCAAGCATCTGCAGGCAGGCTTCGTTCGCACCACCGTGCGCCGGGCCCCACAGGCAGGCGATACCGGCAGCGATACAGGCGAACGGGTTGGCACCGGAGGAACCGGCCAGACGGACGGTAGAGGTGGACGCGTTCTGCTCGTGGTCGGCGTGCAGCGTGAAGATGATGTCGAGGGCACGAACCAGAACCGGGTTCGGCTCGTACTTCTCGCACGGGTTGCCGAACATCATGCGCATGAAGTTGGCGGTGTAGTCCAGCTCGTTGTCCGGGTACATGAACGGCATGCCGGTGCTGTACTTGTAGGCCATCGCAACGATGGTCGGCATCTTGGCAACCAGACGGTTGAAGCTGATGTTGCGATGCTCGGAGTCGGAGAAGTCCATCGCGTCGTGGTAGAACGCGGACAGGGCACCGACCACGCCGGTCATGACGGCCATCGGGTGAGCGTCGCGGCGGAAGCCGGAGTAGAACTTGGTCAGCTGCTCATGGACCATCGTGTGGTTCTTGATGGTCTTTTCGAAGTCAGTCTTCTGCGTCGCGTTCGGCAGCTCGCCGTTCTTCAGCAGGTAGGTGACTTCCAGGAAGTTGCAGTTTTCGGCCAGTTGCTCGATCGGGTAGCCGCGGTACAGCAGTTCGCCCTTGTCGCCATCGATATAGGTGACCTTGGACTGACAGCTGGCCGTGGAAAGGAAGCCGGAGTCATACGTAAAGTACCCAGTCTTGCCACCCAGGGTACGAATGTCGATCACATCATTGCCATGGGTTCCCGACATGATCGGAAACTCTACGGCCTTGTCACCTACGGTCAGTGTAGCAGTACGTTGCGTGGTCATATTTTGATCCCTTTTCCCTGTTGAAACTCCAGCTCCCTATTGACTAGACCTGCCCGGCTACGGAGCCCGCAGCAGGTCCACCATTTCCTGCCAGCGCTCATTGGTGACCGGCTTGCTGCCGTTGACCATGGCCCAAAGGTCATGGTCTTCGACGAGCAAGAGGTCATCCAGATCGGCCAGCTGATCGTCGGTGAGACGATCGAAGTGCCTTTCAAGGAAGCGCGTGAACACCAGATCGAGCTCAAGGAGAGCCCGTCGGCACTGCCAGCGCACACGCCCCCGGTTGAGCGTCATACCGCGCGACGCACCATCATGTCTTTGATCTTGCCGATCGCCTTCGTCGGGTTCAGATGCTTCGGGCAGACATCGACGCAGTTCATGATCGAATGGCAACGGAACAGACGATACGGATCTTCCAGATTGTCGAGACGCTCGCTGGTTGCCTGGTCACGGGTATCCGCCAGGAAGCGGTAAGCCGCCAACAGGCCCGCCGGGCCGACGAACTTGTCCGGGTTCCACCAGAACGACGGGCAGCTCGTGGAGCAGCAGGCGCACAGGATGCACTCGTAAAGGCCATTCAGCTCTTCACGATCTTCCGGCGACTGCAGACGCTCACGCTCGGGAGCCGGCTCGTTGTTGATCAGGTACGGCTTGATCGAGTGGTACTGCTTGAAGAACTGGGTCATGTCGACGATCACGTCGCGAATGACCGGCAGGCCGGGCAGCGGGCGCAGCGTGATCGGCTGGGCGATATCGTCCATGCTGGTCAGGCAGGCCAGGCCGTTCTTGCCATTGATGTTCATGGCGTCGGAGCCACACACACCTTCACGGCAGGAGCGGCGGAAGGACAGGGAGTCGTCCTTGGCCTTCAGGCGCACCAGCGCATCCAGCAGCTTCTTGTCGGACTCTTCGAGCTCGACGGAAATGTCCTGCATGTACGGCGCGGCGTCCTTGTCCGGATCGTAGCGGTAAATCTTGAACTGTACGGTTCGCTTGCTGCTCATGTTCTATTCTCCGGAACGCTCAGTAGGTACGCTTGGCAAGGGCAATCGGCTCGACATCGGCCGACATCGGCTGCAGATTGACCGGCTTGTAATCAAGACGGTTGCCTTCGCTGTACCACAGCGTGTGCTTGAGCCAGTTCTTGTCGTCACGGCCGTTCGGCGTCTCGGCGCAATCGATTGCGTCGTCACGCACGTGGGCACCACGGGATTCCTTGCGGGCTTCGGCAGAAACCATCGTAGCCTTGGCGACTTCGATGAGGTTATCCAGCTCCAACGCTTCAGTGCGGGCGGTGTTCCAGACCTTGGACTTGTCCTTGATCTGGGTGTGCTTGGCACGCTCGGCGACCTCGAGGATCTTGGTAACGCCTTCCTTCAGCATGTCGGCGAAACGGAACACGCCAGCGTGCTTCTGCATGGTGCGCTGCATGGCGAGGCGAACGTCGTGGACCTCTTCGCCGTTGGTCTGGGCCTCCAGGCGCGCGATACGCGCCAGCGATACGTCGGCTGCATTTTCGGGCAGCGGCTTGAGGGTCAGCTGACCGGACTGGAAGTCGGCCACCACGGTTTCGCCAGCGGCCTTGCCGAAGACCAGCAGGTCCAGCAGCGAGTTGGTGCCCAGGCGGTTGGCGCCGTGCACGGAGGCGCAGGCACATTCGCCGGCGGCGTAGAAGCCAGCAACCGGGACGTTCGGGTTGCCATCCTTCGGCACCACAACCTGGCCCTTGTAGTTGGTCGGAATACCGCCCATCTGGTAGTGGCAGGTCGGCACGACCGGGATCGGAGCCTTGATCGGATCCACACCGGCGAACTGGATCGAAATCTCGCGAATACCGGGCAGACGCTTGTTGATCGTCTCGGGCGACAGGTGGGTGATGTCAAGCAGCACGTGGTCCTTCTCGGAACCGCAGCCACGACCTTCGTTGATCTCGGTGACCATCGAACGGGACACCACGTCGCGGGAGGCCAGATCCTTCAGGTTCGGCGCATAGCGCTCCATGAAGCGCTCACCGGAGGCGTTACGCAGGATGCCGCCTTCACCGCGCACACCTTCAGTGATCAGCACGCCGGCACCGGCCACGCCGGTCGGGTGGAACTGCCAGAACTCCATGTCTTCCAGCGGGATGCCGGCACGCGCCGCCATGCCCACGCCGTCGCCGGTGTTGATGAAGGCGTTGGTCGAGGAGTAATAGATGCGTCCGGCACCGCCGGTGGCGAAGATGGTGGCCTTGGAATGGAAGATCGAGACTTCGCCCGTTTCCATTTCCATCGCCGTCACGCCCAGCACATCGCCGTCGGCGTTGCGGATCAGGTCGAGCGCCATCCATTCGACGAAGAACTGGGTGTTGGCGCGCACGTTGCGCTGGTACAGCGCATGCAGCATCGCGTGGCCGGTACGGTCAGCAGCCGCACAGGAACGGGACACCGGGGTCTGGCCGTAGTTCTGCGAGTGGCCACCGAACGGACGCTGGTAGATCTTGCCATTGTCGGTACGGTCGAACGGCATGCCGTAATGTTCAAGTTCGACGACCACTTCGTTGGCCTTCTTGACCATGAACTCGATGGCATCCTGGTCGCCCAGCCAGTCCGACCCCTTGACGGTGTCGTACATATGCCAGTGCCAGTTGTCCTCGGTGGAGTTCCCGAGGGAAGCCGCCACACCGCCCTGCGCTGCCACGGTATGGGAGCGGGTCGGGAAGACCTTGGTCAGAACAGCAGTCTTGAGACCGGCTTCGGAGAGCTGCAGGGCGGCCCGCAGACCGGCGCCACCAGCGCCGACGATCACCGCATCAAAGGTACGCTTTGCGACTTTCACTTACAGCCTCCAGAGAATCTGAGCAGCCCAACCGGCGTAACCGATGAGCAGAAGAGCAACGACCGAATGCAGGGTCAGACGAATGCCGGTCGGCTTGATGTAGTCCATGAAGATGTCCCGCACGCCAATCCAGGCATGGAAGAACAGGGACATGAAGAATAGAAAGGTCGCGAACCTCATGAAGCCGCCGCTGAACACGCCGCGCCAGCTCTCATAGGAGCCATCGAAGGAAGTCAACACGGCAACAGCGAGAACGACGGTGTAGATCGCCATCACCACGGCGGTGATGCGCTGGGCGAGCCAATCACGGAAACCGTAATGGGCGCCGACGATGATGGGCTTTACCATAGCTTGGACACCAGAATGACAGTGAGGATGAGGCTGACGATCAGCACGAGACGGGCGCTGGACACGGCGGACTGCTTATCCACACCAACATGCACATCCAGCAGAAGGAAACGAATGCCTGCACAAAAATGATGCAGGTAAGCCCACACCAAACCCGACAGGATGAGTTTGACGAACACGTTATCCACGACTTCCTTGAAGGAAGCGAAGGACTCGGGCGAACCGACACTGCTACCGAAAAGCGACAGCAGAACCGGCAGCATCAGGAAGAGACCAGCACCGCTAACCCGGTGCAGGATCGAGACCTTGCCAGGCAAGGGCAGCCTAATCTCGTTCAGCGCCAGATGCTTCGGGCGCTGTTTTTTCAAAGTCACCTCTGTCATAGATTTTTCCCTCTAGCAATTGCGATCAACAAATCGCACTTTTCCCACACAAAATTATAAGTATATACCCTTACCCTGCATTGACAGGCCGGGCCCACCCATCAATTCACCCTGCTTAACCTAGCTGAGTTCATTCAGATAATAGTGTTCTGCCGTCGAATACAACCCGCGCCGCCACTCGACCGGACGGTCGCCATAGGTATAGGTCACCCGCTCGACCGACAACAACGGCACACCCTCGACAACCCCTAGGGTTTCACTGGTCATACGATCTGCGGCCACCGCACGAATACGCTCTTCCGCCCGAATCATACGGACACCGAAACGCGCTTCGAACAGACCATAGAGCGAGCCGTGCGTAGACTGAAGCACCTCCATGGTGAGCCCATGAAAGATTTCGCCTGGCAAATAGATTTCATCCACCACCACCGGCTTGCCTGAAAAACGCAACAGACGCCGCAGGATGGTTACCGGCGCGCCGAGCTCGATACCGAGCATCCGCGCCGCTTCATTACCAGCCTTGGCCTTCCAGCAATCAAGGGGAATGCTTTGCGGATGTGACAAGTCGCCATCCATAGGGACGAGCCGCAAGAACCGGAACATGGCCCGCGGATCATTATGGGAGGCAACATAAGTGCCCTTGCCCTGCTTACGGACAAGCAGATTCTCAGCAGCCAACTCGTCGATGGCTTTGCGTACAGTCCCTTGACTTACGTTAAATCGCAGTGCAAGTTCCTGCTCGCTGGGAATAGCCTGCCCCGGCCGCCATTCGGCGGACTGCAGTGCATTAATCATCAGATTTTTTATCTGACGATACAGGGGGCTGAAGGTGGGCGATTCGGGTCGCATTGGGTTATTGAAGCACACTTTTAGAAGACAGTCCACGGCACATCTTCTATCTTATATAAGACATAAGACATGAATTGACAGTCTCTGCAAATGCACCTACGATTCATGTGTTGACTGATCACCCATTGATCGCAACTTCGATTGCGCATCGCGACGACCTGTGGGAGGCCGCGCGAGTCTGCAGCATGGTGTCGATTCACTTCTTACTAGAGGGAGTTTCATAAATGGCAAAAGCCCCCGTTCGTGTCGCAGTCACCGGCGCCGCCGGCCAGATCGGCTACAGCCTCCTGTTCCGCATCGCCAGTGGCGAAATGCTGGGCAAGGACCAGCCTGTCATCCTCCAGCTGCTCGACCTCCCGCAAGCCCAGAAGGCCGTCAAGGGCGTCATCATGGAGCTCGAAGACTGTGCATTCCCGCTGCTGGCTGGTGTGATCGCCACCGACGACCCGAACGTCGCCTTCAAGGATGCCCAGGTTGCCCTGCTGGTCGGCGCCCGCCCCCGTGGCCCCGGCATGGAGCGTAAGGACCTGCTGACCGAAAACGCCAAGATCTTCACCGTACAGGGCGCCGCCATCGGCCAGTACGCTGATCCGAACGTCAAGGTCCTCGTCGTCGGCAACCCGTGCAACACCAACGCCTACATTGCCAAGGAAATCGCCGTCAAGTACGGCCGCGTGCAGGCCAAGAACTTCACCGGCATGCTGCGCCTGGACCACAACCGCGCACTGTCCCAGCTGGCGTCCAAGTCTGGCCGT
Organism: Zoogloea sp.; assembly: GCF_041914405.1. Lineage (NCBI taxonomy): Bacteria > Pseudomonadati > Pseudomonadota > Betaproteobacteria > Rhodocyclales > Zoogloeaceae > Zoogloea > Zoogloea sp. The sequence continues at coordinate 39,368 of NZ_JAYSDK010000016.1, read as the reverse complement.
GAAGTCTCCAGCCTGAAGAACCTTGTCGTCTGGGGCAACCACTCCCCCACGATGTACGCCGACTACCGCGCCGTGACCTCCAACGGCGACAACGTCAAGAACCTGATCAACGACGAAGCATGGAACCGCGATGTGTTCCTGCCGACCGTCGGCAAGCGCGGCGCCGCGATCATCGAAGCCCGCGGTCTGTCCTCCGCAGCTTCCGCCGCCAACGCGGCAATCGATCACATTCGCGACTGGTGGCTTGGCTCCAACGGCGAATGGGTCACCATGGGCATTCCGTCCGATGGCTCCTACGGCATCCCCGAAGGCATCATCTACGGCTTCCCGGTCACCACCGAGAACGGCGAGTACAAGATCGTCCAGGGCCTGGAAATCGACGAGTTCTCCCGCGACCGCATGAACAACACGCTCAACGAACTGCTTGAAGAGCGTGATGGCGTGAAGGATCTGCTGGGCTAATCCAAGCCAGGCAATCCAGCACCAAAAAACGCGGGGACGGAAACGTCCCCGCGTTTTTTCATGGCGCATTTTTTGTTACCCTTCGACCACCCCATTCCCAACAACATATCCGTCATGTCCGCCCTGCCCCACCCCGACCTCGTTCTTTTCCAGGGCGAAAAGCCCTTCCCGATCTTGCCTGCTGTCGATCATTACGCCGGCAGTGAAAAACTGATGCTCAAGGCTTTGGGCGTGCAGCAAGAACTCGGCCCGGTTTTCGACATCACCTGCGACTGCGAAGATGGCGCCCGGGCCGGAGCCGAGGCCGAACATGCCACGATGGCTGCGGACATCGTGATGTCTAACGAAAACCACTTCGGACGTGTCGGCGCTCGCATTCACGACATCACCCATGAGCACTGGGAAGCAGATGTAGACATTCTGGTTGGCAAGGCTGGCCAACGCCTGGCATTCCTCACCATCCCGAAGCCACGCAGTTCGGCCGACGTAGCCCGGCAGATCGAGGCCATCCGCAGCGCGGAATTGCGCCACGGCGTCGACCGGGCCATCCCGGTTCACGTCTTGATCGAGACCCATGGCGCCCTGCGCGAGGCTTGGGAGATCGCTGCTCTGGACCGCGTGGAATCTCTCGATTTCGGGCTAATGGACTTTGTCAGCGGCCATCACGGCGCCATTCCCGGCTCCGCGATGCGCAGCCCCGGTCAATTCGACCACCCGCTCATTGCGCGCGCCAAATGCGACATTGCTGCGGCCGCGCTCGCCAATGGGGTCGTTCCGTCCCACAACGTCACTACCGAACTGAAGGATATCGACTATATCCGCCGTGACGCCGAACGGGCTCGTCAGGAATTTGGCTACCTCCGGATGTGGAGCATCCACCCCAACCAGATCGCACCCATTCTCGAAGCCATGCGGCCAAACTTCTCCGAGGTCGAGGAAGCCGGCCAGATTCTCGCGGCAGCCCAGGACAAGCAGTGGGGACCGATCCAGCACGCCGGCAAACTGCACGATCGTGCATCCTATCGCTATTACTGGGAATTGCTGAAACGCGCCCGCGCCACCGGCATGAGCATTCCGGACGATGCAACGAAGCGTTTCTTCCTGCAATGAAAAATGGGGCGATTGACTCGCCCCATTTTTCTATTATGTCGGACAGCCGGTCCGGCCATTACCGTCTCTATTCACTGGTACTGCCCGCCTCCGGCAGAGCAATTGCATTATCAGTGCTGTACTGATAATCGTGAAATACGTGTTCGGCAGAAAGGATCTGGTAATTACCATCGGCAGACTTGCGCGACGTATCCTTGAGGCGGTAGGTGTAATGGCCGCAGGTCCAGACGTCAAAATTCCGCATATGGGTGCACAAGCAGGTCTTGTCGATTACCGAAATCTTCTTGACCCCGGGGTGCAGCGCCACCTGCTTGTTATAGGCGTCGATATAGGAGCAATTCCCGTTGCTGTCCAGCAAATAGCCGTACGCCTCGCAGTTCGGACGAATACCGGAGCCAATGGCGGGGCTTCCCGTCAGCATCCGCATCGGATAACCGGTAGGGGAAATCTGGTTGACGATGATCTCTTCTTCACTAGCCTTGAAGTAGTGCTGCTGGACATCCTCCGGCAAACCGCACTCCTTCGTCACCGTGAACCGGGTCGCCACCTGCACCGCACCTGCGCCATTCTCGAGGAACGCAGCCGCATCGCTGCCAGTGAAAATGCCGCCAGCGGGAATCAGCGGAATATCCAGCTTTTCGGCGATAAGCCAAGCACGGATTTCGGCCACAATGACCGCGAGGTCATACTTGGCCCAATCCATGCCAAAACCCAAGTGCCCACCGGCCAACGGTCCCTCCACCACCACGTAGTCCGGCAAACGGTTCGTACGGGCACTCTTGCGCAGGAACAACTGCAGCGCGCGCAAGGACGACACGATGATGCCCAGCTTGGCATCCCGGAAGCGGGGATGGTCCTCTATTAGGCCAAAGGAACCGAGGTGGAGCCCAGCGGCAAGAGTAATGCCATCCACCCCCGCATCCAGAGCGGCAGTCAGACGCACACGCAAGGTCTCCTTCGGCGCGTTCATCGTCAACTTTTCCATGCAGTTGACAAAGATCAGCCCCGGCCCACGCTTGGCTTCCATCGTCTTGCCGACGTGCAGCATCGTCGCCTCTGCCAGCTGCCCAAGATCAAACTGCACCACCGACTTGTCGGGGTTGGCCACGTTGTACTTGTACTGCTGCAGCTTGTCCTTCACATACTTGGTATTGAAGCGACGGTCAGCGACCGTCTTGACCATAGCATCCGAGATGTGACCGATCCCGCCCAGGCGTGCAGCCTCCAGCGCCAGATCCGCGGTGGAGATATCCACCCCCATCCCGCCGATCACGATAGGCACCAGCTCCTGCTTGCCAAAGCGCAGACGGAAATCATCAACTCGTTTCATGAAACCCCTTCCAGACAGACATGACGCGCCACGAGGAGACGGTTCCATTCGCGGCTAAACGTATCATTATCCCACTGCGCAGCCTCAATGCCTCTACTTAGATCAAGGAAAATGTACGGAAGTCCCCTCAAACCATAGCACCTGCGTTTTTCCCGGCCGGAAGACTCCCCGCAGTGCGGCAAATTTGTTACCTTGCCTATGCGGAAAATTTCACGGACTCCGCTAGAATCACGCCTCCTAAGCCTGCCAAGCCCAGATGCCGGACCCGACGCCGCCCGCTCAAGAATGCGCTGTAATGTTTGCCGACCTTGTTGGCAGCACACAGCTGTATCAGCGCGTCGGTGATACATCGGCATTCGAGATGGTCGATCGCTGCATCCGCTCCATGCGGATCTCGGTCGAAACCAAGGGGGGGCGCGTTGTTAAGCACACGGGAGACGGCCTGATGGCAGTCTTTCGGGATGCTGACAGCGCGGCCGACGCGACGCTTGCCATCCATCAGAGCGTCAAGGAACTTCCATCGCCGCCCGAGCAGCGACTGGCCGTCCGCATTGGCTTCCAGTTCGGCGCGGTCGTAGTCAGCGGAACAGACGTCTTTGGCGACACTGTCAACTTCGCGGCCCGCCTGGCCGAGCTGGCCTCTCCCGGCAAAGCCATCATCTCGGCCGAGACGGCACGCCGCCTGGGTCCGGAATGGCGCTCAGTCCTGCACCCACTCGCACCACGAGTCATCCGCGGCGTCAGCCGTCCGGTGGAACTATGCGAACTGATGTGCGAGGCAGTCGGAGAACTGACTATCGTGCAGAGCGACCACTTTCTGCTCGACGCGGAACCAGAACTCCACCTTTACGTGGGCAACAGCTCACTCGTCCTGAATTCGGCACACCCCAGCGTGCGGATTGGCCGGGATCCAGCAGCGGATATCGTGATCGGCGACAGTCAGTCTTCACGGCGCCATGCCGAAATTGAACTGCGCGGCGACAAGTTCGTTCTGATCGACCGCAGCAGCAATGGAACCTTCGTGCAGATCGAAGGGGAGCGGGAATTCCAGCTTTCCCGGGAAGAAGTCGTGCTGCGCGGCCGCGGCCATTTCTCCCTTGGCCGCAGCTGCGCCAGCAGCCCCCAGCTGATCAGCTTCGTCTGCGTTTAGGCAGGAGACTTCAGCGCTTCAGCCAGCGCCTTGCCCGCCAGCTCGACCGCCTCGCGTGCCTGCGGAAAGAACTTCCCGAGCGTGACAAAGCCGTGGACCATGCCCTCGAACTCATAGAGACGAACGACGTTCCCTGCCTCACGCAGGGCGTCAGCGTAGGCACGAACGTCATCGGTTAATGGATCGCAGCCAGCAACAATAAACGTGGCCGGAGGCAGGCCATCAAAACGCGGCGCAAGCAAGGGCGAAGCACGCCAGTCGCTCCAGTCGGAATCCGAAGGCAGATACTTTTCAAAGAACCAGGCCAAGCTCTCCGTATCCAGGAAATAGCCGTTTGAATACGCGCGACGTGACGGCCGCTGACTGAGAATGTCGGTGCACGGATAAATCAGCACTTGATGGGCCGCACTCGGGCCGCACTCATTGCGCAACTGCAGCGCCGTCACGGCACTCAGCGTGCCACCCGCGCTGTCACCCGCAAGAGCAAAGCGCGCCGGATCAACGCCTAGCAGCCCCGCATTGGCCAGGGACCAGACCACTGCCCGGTGAGCGTCCTCCACAGCCGCCGGAAACGGATGCTCGGGAGCGAGACGGTAATCCACCGAAAGCACCGCACATTCACTGTAATTGGCCAATTCGCGGCACAGAACGTCGTAACTCGGAATGTTGCCCACACACCAACCACCGCCATGGAAATAGAAAACCAGCGGCAGCACCGCGTCCGGCTCGGCATGCAAAGGGCGATACAGGCGCGCCATGATCACCCCGTCACGGGCATGAGCCTGAGGAATAGGCACGTCAGTCACCGAAGCAACGGCAGGCGCCTCCGGCCTCAGCGCGAATTGGAGCTTTTCAAATGAATGGCGAGCCTGATGCACATCCAGCTCATGGAAACGCGGCGCTCCAACACGGTAAACCATGTCGAGCAAGGCCTTGGCTTGAGGGTCGAGGGCCATGGAGGTCTGTCCGGGGAGATAAATACGGATTGAACAAGAAAGGCAAATCATTCAATAACTTGCCTTTTTAACGGCATTCTACCCGAGCTGCCGGTGGCGGTAGTGCCTCAGCCCCTGCATCCATTCACCGCAGCGAGTGACGGCAAGAGTGGCAACAACCTTGTGCGCATCCCCCATGACCGGGAACGCGGGCGCACCTGCCGGATCGACAATCGGCGGCATCAGAGAATAGCCCTTTACCGGACAGGCCGGCAGAGCGTAGAACGATGCACAAAGCCGCTCCAAGCCAACCGACCCGGAACCTGCCGAAGAGCAAACATGCGATCAAAGTGTGCGGCGTTATGCACAGCAGAATCTGTGCAACAGCGCGAAATCGGGCAAAGAAACTGCCGATTCATCGAGACGAGCATCGCCAACCAAAGCGTAATCTATTGATTATACGAAGAAAATAGACTAATTGGAGCAGGCTTGCTAGAGTATTGCTGGTGCCGGGAGGGGGACTCGAACCCCCACACCTTGCGGCGGCGGATTTTGAATCCGCTGCGTCTACCGATTCCGCCATCCCGGCACGGGAAGCCCTGCATTATCTACGAAACTGTTACCCGTATCAACCCATGGCGTTAACCCTCGACGATTTCGATTACCTGCTCCCCCCGGAGCTGATCGCCCAAGCCCCCCTCGAACGCCGCACCGATAGCCGCCTCCTCCAGGTTTCAACGGCATTGGCCGATCTGCGCTTCTCCAATCTGCCCAGTCTGCTGACGCCCGGCGACCTGCTTGTTTTCAATGACACCCGCGTGCTGCATGCCCGCCTGTTCGGCACCAAGGACACTGGCGGTCAGGTGGAAGTGATGATAGAGCGCCCACTCGGCGCCCATGAAGCCCTTGCCCAGATACGCGCAAGCAAGTCGCCCAAGCCCGGCACTCGCCTGCATCTGGAAGGTGCACTGGAGGTCGAAGTACTGGGCCGCGCCGGCGAGTTCTTCCATCTGCGCTTCCCGGCCACCGCAGACCTGGTCGAGCTTCTCGAACGCCACGGCCGCCTGCCACTGCCGCCGTACATCGAGCGCGCTGCCGGCAATACCGATGAGTCCCGCTACCAGACCGTCTATGCCCGCAATCCAGGCTCCGTCGCCGCGCCAACCGCTGGCCTGCACTTCGACGAGCCCCTCCTTACGCGCCTCGCCGAACACGGGGTGAACAGCGCCTACATCACCCTCAACGTAGGTGCCGGCACATTCCAGCCGGTGCGCGTCCAGGATCTGTCTGAACACAAGATGCACACCGAGGCCTACTTCGTACCCCAGGCCACGGTGGACGCCATTGCGGCCACCAAAGCGGCCGGCAAGCGCGTGGTATGCGTCGGCACCACCAGCATGCGCGCCCTCGAATCCGCCGCGCGCAGCGGCACCCTGCAGGCGGGCGAGGCCGAGAGCGATCTGTTCATCCTGCCCGGCTACGCATTCCAGGTGGCGGATGGCCTGATTACCAATTTCCACCTGCCCAAATCCACACTGCTGATGCTTGTGTCCGCCTTTGCGGGCATGGACGCCATCCGCCGCGCCTACGCACACGCCATCGCGCAGCGCTACCGCTTCTTCAGCTACGGCGACGCCATGTTCCTGACCCGGAATTCCCAATGAAATACGAACTCCTCGCCACCGATGGCGCCGCCCGCCGTGGCCGCCTAACCCTCAACCACGGCACCGTGGACACCCCGGCCTTCATGCCGGTCGGCACCTATGGCTCCGTCAAGGGCATCTCGCCGCAGGACCTGCGCGACATCGGCGCCCAGATCTGCCTCGGCAACACCTTCCACCTTTGGCTGCGCCCCGGCCTAGAGGTGATGGAAGCCTTCGGCGGCCTGCACCAGTTCATGGCCTGGGATGGCCCAATCCTCACCGACTCCGGCGGCTTCCAGGTGTTCTCCCTCGGCGCGCTGCGCAAGATCAGCGAGGAAGGCGTGCGCTTCAGCTCGCCGGTGAATGGCGACAAGCTATTCCTCACCCCTGAGGAATCGATGCGCATCCAGAAGGTGCTCAATTCTGACGTGGTGATGATCTTCGACGAATGCACGCCCTACCCCGCCACGGTGACCGAGGCTGCCGACTCTATGCGCATGTCCCTGCGCTGGGCGCAGCGCTCCAAGGACGAATTTAACCGGCTCGAGAACGACAACGCACTGTTCGGCATCGTCCAGGGCGGCATGTACGAAAACCTGCGTGACGAATCCCTCGCCGGCCTCGAGGAAATCGGCTTCCATGGTTACGCCATCGGCGGCCTCTCCGTAGGCGAACCCAAGGACGACATGCAGCGTATCCTGCACCACACCGCACCGCGCCTGCCCCAGCACAAGCCGCGCTACCTGATGGGCGTCGGCACGCCGGAAGACATCGTCTTCGCAGTGCAGGCCGGCATCGACATGTTCGACTGTGTGATGCCCACCCGCAACGCACGCAACGGCTGGCTGTTCACACGTCACGGCGACATCAAGATCCGCAACGCCCGCCACAAGTCGGACACGCGACCGCTGGACGAAACGTGCGACTGCTACACCTGCCGCAATTTCTCCCGCGGGTACCTGCACCACCTCAACCGCCTCAACGAGATCCTAGGCGCACGGCTGGCCACCATTCATAACCTGCACTACTACCAGCAGCTGATGCGTGACCTGCGCGACGCAATTGCCAGCGGCACGCTGACCGATTACGTCGCTCGCTTCCATCGCGAACGAGCCGGTCAGGGGGAGTAAGGCGCCTGTAAGGCCGGACTGCTTCGCCCGCCCGGCCCTTGCCGCTATAATCGCGCCTTTTACCAGCATCCTTCCATGCAGGTTTTTCGCGGAATTCCCGAACGCTCCGAACACGGCTGCGTGCTCACCATCGGCAACTTCGATGGTGTGCACCGCGGCCACCAGGCGCTGCTGGCGAAACTCACCGCAAAGGCACGCTCCACCGGCCTGCCCGCTTCGGTGCTCACCTTCGAGCCCCATCCGCGCGAGTATTTCGCCCACGAGAACCGGCCGCGCCGGCTCACCTCCCTGCGCGAAAAGATCGAGCTCCTCGCCGCTCAGGGCGTTGACCGCCTCTACATCGGCCGCTTCAACGCCCGCTTCGCGTCTCTCACCGCCGAGCAGTTCATCGAAGACATACTGATCCGCGGACTCGGCGTGCGCGATCTGATGATCGGCGACGACTTCCGCTTCGGCAAAGGACGCAAGGGCGATTTTGCGATGCTGCAGCAGGCGGGCCAGACCGCGGGTTTCACCGTCGAAGCCATGCACACCCTGGTCCATGAAGGCGAGCGCGTTTCCAGCTCGGCAATCCGCGAAGCCCTGGCCGAAGGTGACATGCCCCACGCCGCACGCCTGCTCGGCCGCCCGTACAGCATCAGCGGCCGCGTCATGCACGGCGACAAGATCGGCCGCACGATCGGTTTCCCGACCGCCAACATCCAGCTCAAGCACCGCAGCCCGCCGCTGATGGGCATCTACACCGTCAGCGTCGACGGCTTGGCCGACAAACCCTGGCCCGGCGTGGCAAGCATCGGCGTACGGCCCACCATCAACGACGCCGGCCGCGCGACCCTTGAAGTTCATCTGTTCGACTGGAGCGCCGACTGCTACGACGCCCATCTGCGGGTCAATTTCCTGCGCAAGCAACGGGATGAGGAGCGCTACGACAGCCTTGAAGCCCTCACCGCCCAGATCGCCCGCGACGCCGAAGAGGCACGCGCCTACTTCGCCCAGAATCCCCTCTGAATTCACGCACCGACCATGTCCGACAATCGCAAGACCCTGAACCTGCCCGACACGCCCTTCCCGATGCGGGGCGACCTCGCCAAGCGCGAGCCCGCCTGGATTGCCGACTGGCAACAGCGCAAGCTCTACCAGAAGATTCGCAAGGCATCCGCCGGTCGGCCCAAGTTCGTGCTTCACGACGGCCCCCCTTACGCCAACGGCAACCTGCACCTGGGCCATGCGCTGAACAAAATCCTCAAGGACATCATCGTCCGCTCCAAGACTCTGGCGGGTTTTGACGCACCCTACGTGCCCGGCTGGGACTGCCACGGTCTGCCGATCGAACACAAAATCGAAGTCACCCACGGCAAGAACCTGCCCGCCGACAAGGTCCGCGAACTGTGCCGCGCCTACGCCGCCGAACAGGTGGAAGTGCAGAAGAAGGAATTCATCCGTCTGGGTGTGCTGGGCGACTGGGACAATCCCTACCTGACCATGAACTTCGCCAACGAGGCTGGCGAGATCCGTGCCTTGGCCGAGATGGTCAAGAAGAACTATGTGTTCAAGGGCCTGAAGCCGGTGAATTGGTGTTTCGACTGCGGCTCTGCCCTGGCCGAAGCCGAAGTCGAGTACGCAGACAAGAAGTCCCCGACCGTCGACGTGGCCTTCCCGATCAGCGAAAGCGACGTTCCCAAGCTGGCAGCGGCCTTCGGCCTTGCCAGCCTGCCCAAGACCGCTTACGCGGTGATCTGGACCACAACCCCGTGGACCATTCCGGCCAACCAGGCCCTCAACATCCACCCCGAGCACGAATACGCCCTTGTCGACGCGGGCGACCGCCTGCTGGTCCTCGCCAAGGAGCTGACGGAGGAAAGCCTCAAGCGCCAGGGTCGCGAAGGCAACATCCTGGCGACCACCCAGGGCAAAGCCCTGGAAGGCCTGCAGTTCCGCCACCCCCTCTACGATCGCGTCGCCCCGGTCTATCTGGCCGACTACGTGGGCCTCGATGCCGGCACCGGCATCGTGCACTGCGCGCCGGCCCACGGCGTGGACGACTTCAATGCCTGGCGCACCTATGGTCGTGGCAACGACGAGATCATCTCCATCGTCAAGGGCGACGGCGTTTACGTGGATGACCTGCCCTTCTTCGGCGGCATGTCGATCTGGAAGGCCAACCAGGCCATCTGCGACAAACTCACGGAAGTCGGCAACCTGCTCTCCCACGGCAGCGTCATGCACAGCTACATGCACTGCTGGCGCCACAAGACCCCGGTGATCTACCGGGCCACCGCCCAGTGGTTCGTCGGCATGGACCGCCTGCCCACGGACGGCAAGTCCCTGCGCGAAAAGGCCTTGGCCGGTGTCGAGGCCACCGCCTTCTATCCGGCCTGGGGCAAGCCCCGCCTGCAGTCCATGATCGCCAACCGGCCCGACTGGTGCATCTCCCGCCAGCGCAACTGGGGCGTGCCCATTCCCTTCTTCCTGCACAAGGAAACCGGCGAGTTGCATCCCCGCACCGTCGAGCTGATGGAGCAGGTTGCTCAACGCGTCGAGAAGGAAGGTATCGAAGCTTGGTTCAAGCTGGACGCCGCGGAGCTGCTCGGCACCGAAGCCGCCCAGTACGACAAGATCAGCGACACCCTGGACGTCTGGTTCGATTCCGGCACGACCCACTGGCACGTTCTGCGCGGCTCCCACAACGACGGCCACGCGACCGGCCCTCGCGCCGACCTCTACCTCGAAGGCTCGGACCAGCACCGCGGCTGGTTCCATTCGTCCCTGCTCACCGGCGCCGCCATCGACGGCCACCCTCCCTACAAAGCCCTGCTCACCCACGGCTTCACAGTGGACCAGCAAGGTCGCAAGATGAGCAAGTCGCTGGGCAACACAATCCTGCCCCAGGAAGTCACCGACAAGATGGGCGCCGAGATCCTGCGCCTGTGGGTTGCCGCCACCGATTATTCCGGCGAACTGGCCATGTCAAAGGAGATCCTGGCCCGTGTCGTCGAATCCTACCGTCGCATCCGTAACACCCTGCGCTTCCTGATGGCCAACGTCGCCGACTTCGATGCCGGCACGGACATGCTGCCAGTGGAGCAATGGTTCGAGATCGACCGCTACGCCCTGGCCTTCACCCGTCAGCTGCAGGCCCAGGCCCAGACCGACTACGACCGCTACGAGTTCCACCGCGTGGTCCAGGCCCTCCAGACCTTCTGCTCCGAGGATCTCGGCGGCTTCTGGCTGGACATCCTGAAGGACCGCCTCTACACCACCAAGCCCGACTCCCTGGCCCGCCGCTCCGCCCAGAGCGCACTCTGGCACATCCTGCAGGCCATCGTGAAGCTGATGGCGCCGATCCTGTCCTTCACTGCTGAGGAAATCTGGCAATTGCTGAGCCAGGACGCGGAAGACAGCGTGATGCTGCACACCTTCCACCAGCTGCCAGCCCAGGACGCTGAAGAAGCGCTGCTGGAGCGCTGGAAGACGATCCGCGCCACTCGCGCTGATGTACTGAAGGTCATCGAGTCGGTCCGCACCGAAGGCAAGGTCGGCTCATCGCTGCAGGCCGAAGTGGAAATTCGTGCGGCCGGCGCCAAGTACGACACCCTGGCCAGCCTCGCCGACGATCTGCGCTTCGTACTGATTTGCTCAAAGACCGCTCTGGTCCAAGTCTCCAGTGAAGCCGACGAAGCCATCCTCGTCACGCCCTCCCAATACAAGAAGTGCGAGCGTTGCTGGCACTACCGCGCAGATGTTGGTCACGATGCAGCCCATCCGGAACTTTGCGGCCGCTGCACGTCCAATCTGCATGGCGCCGGCGAAGCCCGTTCGGCCGCCTGAGCCACGACACACAGCAGGAGCCCGCCCTTGAAACTACGCCTCGGCAACTGGATCGGCCTCGCGGCCATTGTCGTGCTCGCCGATCAGTGGACCAAGCACCTTGTCCGCGGCGCCCTGCGCAACGGCGAAGTCATCCGCGTTACAGATTTCTTTGACCTTGTGCTCGCCTTCAATCCGGGCGCTGCCTTCAGCTTCCTGGCCGACCAGGCAGGCTGGCAACGCTGGTTCTTCGTAGCCCTGGCGGCCGTCATCTGCGGCTGGCTGCTCCGCCTGCTGGCGCGCCACCAGCATGAACTGCTGCAACCGCTGGCCTTCTCGCTGATCATCGGCGGCGCCATCGGCAACGTCATCGACCGCTTCGTTTTCGGTGCGGTCGTCGACTTCCTGTATTTCCACATCGGCAGCTACGGCTGGCCGGCCTTCAACGTGGCGGACTCCGCCATTACGGTCGGCGTTGTTCTGATGATCGTCGCCCAGTTGCGCGAGCATCGCCACGCCCCCGCCCAAGAGAAACTTTCATGACACAGATCGTCCAGCCCGACAGCCTGCTGACCCTTCACTACCGGATTTCCCTGGAGAACGGGCAGCCCCTCATCAGCACCTTCGAATCCCAGCCCGCCACCATGCAGCTGGGCCATGGGGACATCGCTCCCGCACTCGAGCGTTGCCTGGCCGGAATCACAGTTGGCGAGCACCACACCTTCCTGCTCGAACCGGAAAACGCTTTTGGCGCCCACCGTGAAGATCTGATCGAGAAGGTCCGACTGGAGGACTTTCCTGCGGATGCCGAAGTGGCGCCAATGGTCATCATGGAGTTCACGGCACCTGACGGCACCCGCTACCCGGGCCTGATCCGCGAAGTCCTCGACACCCATGCCGTGATCGACTTCAACCACCCTCTGGCCGGCAAATCGATCCGCTTCGAAGTCGAAGTGATCGGCATCAACTGAACACAACCCGAGGTATCCGATGGAAGTCCTGCTTGCCACTCCCCGCGGCTTTTGCGCCGGCGTTGAACGTGCAATCGAGATCGTCGAACGCGCCCTCGCGCAGTTTGGCGCCCCGATCTACGTACGCCACGAAGTCGTGCACAACCGCTTCGTGGTGGATGGCCTGCGGGCCAAAGGTGCGGTCTTCATCGAGGAACTGTCTGACGTACCGGCCGGCAACACCGTGATCTTCAGCGCCCACGGCGTATCCCAAGCCGTTCGCACCGAAGCCGAAGCCCGCGGGCTACGGGTCTTCGACGCCACCTGCCCGCTCGTCACTAAAGTGCACCTTGAGGTCGCCCGCATGCGCGACCAAGGCCGAGAGCTAATCATGATCGGCCATAAGGGACACCCCGAGGTGGAAGGCACGATGGGTCAGGTTCGTGACGGAATCTACTTGGTGGAATCCGTCGATGACGTGGCAAATTTGCAGGTAAGCAAACCGGACATGCTCGCCTATGTCACCCAGACCACGCTGTCTGTCGATGACGCCGGGGCGATCGTCGCCGCGCTGCGCGAACGCTTTCCCGACATTATCGGACCGAAGAAGGACGACATTTGCTATGCCACGCAGAATCGGCAGGACGCCGTGAAGTTCATGGCACCGCAGTCCGACCTCGTACTGGTAGTCGGATCGCCCAACAGCTCCAACTCCAACCGTCTCCGCGAAGTAGCCGAGCTTCTGAACGTTCCGGCCTATCTCGTGGATAACGCAGAGGCCATCGATCCGAACTGGATTACCGGAAAGCAGCGCATTGGCGTAACCGCCGGGGCCTCAGCGCCGGAAGTTCTTGTGAACTCGGTGATCATGCGCCTCAAGGAACTGGGGGCTCAGTCCGTGCGCCAGCTCGACGGGGTTCCGGAAAAGGTAACCTTCCCCCTTCCGAAAGAGCTCCAGGGCACGCACAGTTAAGCATTGCTGCAGCCCCCAAAGAGCCGCGCCACACGCGTAAAAAGCACGAAGCCCCCGCAATGCGGGGGCTTCGTGCTTTGAGGTCATGCCTAGAGTCGCGTCGCCCGGCTCCCCATGGCAAGCAATTCTTTAAAGATGGGGCTGCATGATCCGCCGATAGAACTCGTGGAAATGCTGCATCCCGTCTTCATACGGCGACTGATAAGGCCCCACTTCATTCCGCCCAGCCTTCAGCAACGCGAGGCGACCACGGTCCATGCGCTCGCCGATATCGTCATCTTCGATTGCCGTTTCCATGTAGGCGGCCTGCTCGGCCTCGACAAAGTCACGCTCGAACTCGAGGATTTCTTCCGGATAGTAGAACTCGACCACGTTGGTGGTCTTGTTTACGTCCGTCGGTATCAGCGTGCTCACCACGAGCACATGGGGATACCACTCGACCATGATGTTGGGGAAATACGTCAACCAGATGGCGCCGTGCTTTGGCATTTCGCCGCCATGGTAGTTGAGCACGGCTTCGTGCCAACGCTTGTAAGCGGGCGAGCCCGGCTTCTTCAGCGAAGTAATGCCAACACGCTGCACGGAATACCATTCACCGAACTGCCAGGTCAGGTCGTCACAGGTAACAAACTGACCAAGCCCCGGATGGTAAGGCTCGACGTGGTAATCCTCGAGGTAGACCTCGATGAAGGTCTTCCAGTTGTAGTTGCACTCGTGAATTTCGACCTTATCCAGCTTGTAGCCCGCGAAATTGAGTTCGCTGGCCACCTGCATCCCAGCCAGATCCGACGACGCAGATCGCGGCCCCTTGAACAGAAGGCCATGCCAGCTGTCCAGTTTCTGGCGCTGCAGATTAAGGCAAGGATTCTCGGCAAAGTGCGGCGCGCCGATCAGCAAACCGTCCGGGTTATAGGTCCAGCGATGAATCGGACAGACGATATTGCGGTCGGCAACCCCGGAGCCCTGCAGCATGATTGCCTGCCGGTGGCGGCAGACATTGGACATCTGGTAGAAGCCGTCATCCCGATTGATCAGCAGGTTTGAATGGTCGAGCCATTCCAGGGATCGGTATTGATTGACTTCCGGCACCATCAGCTCGTGGCCGACGTAGCCGGGCCCTGCATCGAAGAGGAGACGCTTCTCCAATTCGAAGACCTTTTCGTCGAAATACCACGAGACCGGCAATTGGGAAACTGCCGGCGAAAGCTGTGCCTGAGAAGCGATGTCAGACATCCCGAACCCCCTGATTCAAAGCGAAAGCCCGAAACGTAAAGCTCGCTATTATATAGTATTACCCGTTTGACCTGTAGCCTTGGCATAGGCTATTTTTACGGTTTACTCCAGTCTAACCGGCCACCCATGGTCAAATCTGCCTCCGCCAAAACGCCTTCCAGTTTCGAGTCTGCCATTTCCGAACTCGAATCCATCGTCCAGGAAATGGAGAACGGGGCGCTGTCTCTCGAGCAGTCCCTCGCCGCCTACGAACGCGGCACAGTCCTTCTCCGCCACAGCCAGGACATACTGAACAAGGCGGAGCAAAGCATTCGCGTCGTCGAAGGCGCCGCCAACCCGGACACCCTCCAGCCATGAGCCACCGCAGTTTCAGCCAATGGATGGGTGACATCCAGCAACGCACCGAAACCGCCCTTGATCACGCCCTGCCGGCTACAGACATTGCCCCAGAGCGCCTTCATCAGGCCATGCGCTATGCGGTGCTGGGCGGCGGCAAGCGCGTCCGACCACTGCTGGTACACGCCGCAGGACAATTGGTGCAGGCCGACAACGCTCGCCTTGACCGGGTTGCCTGCGCGCTTGAACTGATCCACGCATACTCCCTTGTGCATGACGACATGCCCTGCATGGATGACGATGCCCTGCGGCGCGGCAAGCCGACGGTGCACGTGGAGTATGACGAAGCCACCGCCCTGCTGGTCGGAGATGCGTTGCAGACCCTCGCTTTTCAGCATGTCGCCGACGCCAGCCTCTGCGACGACCCAGTGCGCCACATCGCCATGATCCGCCAGCTTGCGATTGCATCAGGCTCCCGTGGCATGGCTGGAGGGCAAGCCATTGACCTGGCATCCGTCGGCCTTGAACTGAGCCTGTCGGAACTTGAGTTCATGCACATCCACAAGACCGGCGCCCTGATCCGGGCATCGATCGCACTTGGCGCACAGTGCGGCCAGCCACTGGACGACGAAGCCATGGCCAGCCTCGATCATGTCGGCAAGGTCGTTGGTCTTCTCTTCCAGGTTGTGGACGACATTCTCGATGCGGAAGCGGACACCGCAACCCTCGGAAAGACAGCCGGCAAGGACGCCGCCAACGACAAGCCCACCTACGTCAGCCTGCTCGGCGTGAGCCGAGCACGGGAATTGGCCGAAGAGATGTGCCAGGATGCTCTCGCCAGCCTCGCCCCCTTTGGCGACAAGGCCCAGCGCCTGTCCGAACTGACGCGCTTCATCGTTCGGCGCCAGTTCTAAAGCCGGCGGATCGACACAAAGAATACCCATTAACGACCCGGTATCCCGGAATGCCCTTTGCAACGCAGCCCGCCAAATCTCGCGCCAGCCTGCTGGACAGCATCACATCCCCCGCGGACCTGCGCCTGCTCGACCCCGGCGAACTCCCCAAGCTGGCCGACGAGCTGCGCAACTTCCTGATCGACTCGGTTTCCCGCACCGGCGGCCACCTGTCGTCCAACCTCGGGACCGTAGAGCTGACCATTGCGCTGCACTACGTCTTCAACACCCCCGATGACCGCATCGTCTGGGACGTCGGCCATCAGACCTACGCCCACAAGATACTGACCGGACGCCGCGAGGCCATGGCCGGCCTGCGCCAGTACCATGGCATATCAGGCTTTCCGCGGCGCTGTGAAAGCCCCTACGACACCTTCGGCACGGCACACTCGTCCACATCGATCTCGGCCGCCCTTGGCATGGCTGAAGCAGCGCGCCTGCGTGGCGAGGATCGGCGCGCAATTGCCGTTATCGGCGACGGTGCGATGTCGGCGGGCATGGCGTTCGAGGCCCTGAACAACGCCGGCGATATCAGCGACACAAACCTGCTGGTCATCCTCAACGACAACGAGATGTCAATCTCGCCCCCCGTCGGCGCGCTCAACAAGCACCTCTCCCGCCTGCTTTCTGGCCGGCTTTACAACGGCGCCAGGACCATCGGCAAGCGCTTCCTCGAAAACCTCCCGCCACCGGTATTCGAACTGGCCAAGCGCACCGAGGAACACGTGAAAGGCATGATGATGCCCGGCACGATGTTCGAGGAGTTCGGCTTCAACTACATCGGCCCGATCGACGGCCACGATCTCGAAGCCCTGCTGCCAACCCTGCAGAATCTGCGCACGCTCAAGGGCCCGCAGTTCCTCCACGTAATTACCCGCAAGGGGCAAGGTTACAAGCTGGCCGAAGCCGACCCGATCCTCTATCACGGCGTATCCAAGTTCGACCACGCAGCCGGCATCACGACCGGCAAGGGCGGCGGCAAGCTTACCTACACCCAGGTCTTCGGCGACTGGCTGTGCGACATGGCGGCGATCGACAAGCGCCTGGTGGCAATCACGCCCGCCATGCGCGAGGGATCAGGCATGGTGCGCTTCGCCCATGAATACCCCGACCGATACTACGATGTTGGCATCGCAGAGCAGCACGCACTGACTTTTGGCGCCGGCCTGGCCTGCGAAGGCTTCAAGCCGGTGGTAGCGATCTACTCCACCTTCCTGCAGCGAGCCTACGATCAACTGATTCACGACATCGCCCTGCAGAACCTGCCGGTGATGATGGCCATCGACCGCGCCGGCCTGGTCGGGGCGGACGGCGCCACCCACCACGGCGCCTTCGACCTTTCCTACCTGGCCTGCGTGCCCAACCTGACGATTTTCTGCCCGGCTGACGAAAACGAATGCCGCCAGATGCTTTACACCGCCTATCAGCATGACGGCCCGACCGCCGTGCGCTACCCGCGCGGCAGCGGCCTGGGCACCCAGCCTGAACAACTCATGCACCCCCTGCCGATCGGCAAGGGCGAAATCCGACGCCGCGGCGCACGTTACGCCCTCCTCGCCTTCGGCAGCCTGCTCGGCACGGCCCTTCAGGTCGCCGACACGCTGGATGCCACCGTTGCCAACATGCGCTTCGTGAAGCCCATCGACAAGGATCTCATCCTTGAGCTGGCAGACAACCACGAGATCCTGGTTACCCTCGAGGAAAACGCCATCATCGGCGGCGCCGGGTCAGAGGTGGTCCGGACCCTCAAGGAAGCTGGTAGAACTGTTCAGGTACTCCAGCTCGGCCTGCCCGACCGCTTTGTCGACCACGGCGACCAGCAACAGCTGATGGCAGAGGTCGGCCTGGACGCAGCAGGCATCCTGAAGCGCATTGAAGACACCTACCAGAGGAATAGTTGAGCGCTTTTGTCGGGAATGATAGGATCGAATCCATTGAGGGGCGCCAGATCCCTATTTCCCAACGAGAATCATCGAGAACAGCCATGACCACCTGCGAAGCCCCAACCCCAATCCCCGACGTACAAAACTCTGCCGACTCCCGACAGCTAGCCATCAACAAGGTGGGCATCAAGGCGATCCGCCACCCCATCAAGGTTCAGGACAAGAAGAGCGGCGGCGTGCAGCACACCATTGCGGTGTTCAATATGTACGTTGGACTGCCTCACAATTTCAAGGGGACACACATGTCCCGTTTCGTTGAGATTCTCAATAGCCACGAGCGCGAGATCTCTGTCGAATCCTTCGAACCAATGCTGCGGGAAATGGTCCGGAAACTCGAGGCCGAAACAGGTCACGTGGAAATGACCTTTCCGTATTTCATCAACAAGGCGGCACCTGTTTCCGGCGTCCAAAGCCTGATGGATTACGAGGTCACGTTCATCGGTGAAATTCGTGAGGGTGGCGGCTACGAATTCACGATGAAGGTTGTCGTTCCGGTAACCAGCCTATGCCCCTGCTCGAAGAAGATCTCGGAGTACGGCGCCCACAACCAGCGCTCCCACGTCACCGTAACAGCCACCACCAACAATCACCTATGGATCGAGGAGTTGGTCCAGTTGGTCGAGGAGCAGGCCTCCTGCGAACTCTATGGGCTGCTCAAGCGCCCGGACGAAAAATTCGTTACCGAGCGCGCGTATGACAACCCCAAGTTTGTCGAAGACATGGTTCGCGATGTTGCCGGAGCCCTCAATCGCGAAAGCCGTATCGACGCCTACGTTGTCGAGTCCGAGAACTTTGAATCAATTCACAATCATTCCGCTTACGCGCTCATCGAGCGCAACAAGCTCGCCTAAAGACACGCAGCAGCGCCCGACCACACCGGGCTATAGGCAAAAAAAACGGAACCCGAGGGTTCCGTTTTTTGTACCGCGGAAAATCAGGCCTTGGCAGCAGCCTTGGCAGCGAAGGACTTATAGTCCAGCTTTTCCTTGATACGGGCAGACTTGCCGGAGCGGCTACGCAGGTAGTACAGCTTGGCACGGCGTACATCACCGCGACGCTTCACTTCGATGCTGGCAACCAGCGGGGAGTAGGTCTGGAAAGTACGCTCCACACCTTCGCCGGAAGAGATCTTGCGAACGATGAAGGCGGAGTTCAGGCCGCGATTGCGCTTGGCAATCACTACACCTTCATAGGCCTGCAGACGCTCACGGGTACCTTCCTTAACCTTGACCTGAACGATAACAGTATCGCCAGGAGCGAATTCCGGGATCGTCTTGCCCTGGGTCAGGCGGGTGATTTCTTCCTGCTCAAGCAGCTGAATGAGGTTCATGCGTAACTCCTGAGAAAATATGGGCCAGTGGCCTTTCGTGCAGAGCAGGTCGCCACCTGGTGCACGGCTTTGTTATGGAAACCGGAAATCAGCTCCCCGGCTTCCCTTCTGTCTGCCGGAATTTCTCCAGCAAACGAATCTCTTCCTTGCTCAGAGGACGTTCCGCCAACAGGTCCGGCCGCCGCAACTCGGTGCGCCCGAGTGACTGCTGCAGACGCCATCGGCGGATTTCCGCATGGTTGCCGGACATGAGCACGTCCGGCACCAGCATTCCTTCATAATCGACCGGCCGCGTGTAATGCGGACAGTCGAGCAGGCCATCGACAAACGAATCCTCGACGGCCGAATCCTCATCGTTAAGCGCCCCTGGCAACTGCCGAATCATTGCATCGAGCAGGACCATAGCCGGCAACTCACCTCCGGAGAGGACAAAGTCACCCAACGAAATTTCCTCATCCACGCAACGCTCGATCAAACGCTGATCGATGCCTTCATAGCGACCACACAGCAACACCAGTGCCGGCTCGGACACCAGCTCGAGAACCCGCGGATGGTCCAGGGTACGCCCTTGGGGCGACAGATAGATCACTCGCCCTGCAACACCCACACTTCCTGCCTGACGCTCGCGCGCTGCCCGGATGGATTTTTCCAGCGGCCCCGGCATCATCACCATGCCCGGACCACCACCATAAGGACGGTCGTCCACAGTGCGATACCGATCTTCGGCAAAATCGCGGGGGTTCCAGCAATTTAGCTCATACAGGCCGCGCTCACGCGCTCGCCCAGTGATGCCAAACTCCGACAAGGCGGAGAACATTTCGGGAAACAGGCTAACAACATCATAGGCCTTGCGGCCGCCGACTGCCGTCACCAGTCTGCCTCCCATTCAACTACGATTCGCCGAGCGACTGCATCCACCTCCGTCACATAGCGTGCAACAAAGGGAATCAAACGCTCGATCTCGCCATCCTGCACCTCGAGCACATCATGTGCGCCCGTGGACAGCAGCCCCTTCACCACACCGAGACACACACCTGAAGCATTGACTACCTCCAGACCGATCAGATCGGCCCAGTAATATTCATCTTCGGCAGGTTTCGGCAGCGCATCGCGCGGCACGGCGATGTAGAGGCCATCAATGGCTTCAGCCGCATTGCGATCAGGCACCTCTTCGAAAGCCGCGACTAGAGCATCCGCCTTGCCGTGAGCCTTGCAGCCCTTCAGCGTGTACGGCTTCCAGTCGCTGCCTTCGGAATCGGCACCGAGCCACCACTGAGGCATTTTTTTCCACGACAAAGGATCATCCCCGAAAGGATGAACCTTTACCCAGCCTCCAACGCCATATGGGGCGACGACACGCCCCAGAACGATCATCTGCACGGCAGGCGGAAGACCGGGAGACTGCTCAGCCAACTCAGGCAGCAGCCTTGGCAGCCTGCTTGACCAGACGTGCGACGGTCTCGGACAGCTGAGCGCCGGTACCTTGCCAGTGAGCCAGGCGCTCGGCGTTCACGACGAGACTGGTGGCGTTGCCGGAAGCAACCGGGTTGTAGTAGCCGATACGCTCAATGAAACGGCCATCGCGACGATTGCGGGAATCGGCGGCAACGATGTTGTAAAAGGGGCGCTTCTTGGAGCCGCTGCGGGCGAGACGAATGACAACCATGACTGTTCTTGATCCGATGGAATGGAAAAACGAAGGATATTAAATCACAGCCGGAAAATCCGCAAGGAAGCAGATAGTCGGACAGCTTCAATGTCGGCCATACCACGCGACCGACCCGGCCTCACCACGCACTGTTATCCAGTCATATCAACACCTGTTTGCAGGGAAGTTATTTACAATATGCGCTTGGCTAAAATACATAGCAGGCAATGAGCGCCGCCGACTCTCCCCTTTCCGACCGCACAGCCCCTGTCCTCGACTGGCTCGCCACCGAGCTCACCGCCGACGCCGAGCTAGAACTGGCCGCCTTCGTGCGTCACGTGGAGGATCTGACGCGCCCCGAGGTTGGCCAGGGACAGCTCCAGCGCTGCCTGGATCCGCTGCAGGCGCGGGGCATCCAGATCAGCCGGATGTTCCGCCAAAAGCTTGCGGCAACAGCGCTGCCGCTCAATGTCAGCCTGCACCGCTCGGCCACCCGCATGGTTTCTGCCTTCGGCAAGCTCGCAACGGCCTACGAGGACAACGTAAAGGACGCCCACCTCCGGGCCGGCAAGGCTGGGCGCCAGCCCCCCCAGACCATCAGCGCCAAGGGCCTGGCGGTTCTTTGTGAGCAATTCGTCATTGCCCATCTGGCCGGCAACAGCGCCCCCTATGGTTTCTGGCTGCGGGCACACACGCTATTCCTGACAGGCCAGGCCAACAGCCACGGCGATACCCGGGACGCCGACGCCGCCTACAAATTCCTGCTGGCGCTCTATTCCGCCCAACCTGAAGGTCTGACCGGCCCCGAAACCTGCTGGCTGGCAGACCTTCTGGACTCCATAGCCGGCGACACGACCATCAGCTACACCCCGCCTGGCGACAACGACCTTGGCTGGTTCTGGATCGACCCGGACCAGGACACGCCTCCGATTTCCGACAAGCGTCGCCCCCCTCCGCCGGTAGAGGGATTGCTCTACTTCTCTGCCGAAGAGCTGGCACGCAAAGCCACGAGATGGATCGAGGCCCTCGACGCCGAAACACCCTCTCAAGACGGACTCCCGAAAGGGCTGGGAATCGCTGAAGCTGCCACGCTACTACGCCGGGTTCGGGAATACTGGGCTACGCCGCCACACCGCGAGCACTCCCGGCGTCGCAATCAGTATGCAGTGCGCGTCTGCAGCGGCCTCGAGACGATCTGGAAGATGCTGCGGGAAAGTGGCTCCGCAAGGCAGGAAGCACACACATCGGAATGGATGGTTGTCAACGAAAGCCCAACCGGTTACGCAATCATGCAGGTCACCGGAACGGCATCCGAACTGGTCGCAGGCATGGCCCTGGCGCTGCGGCGCAATGAGGACGATCCATGGACCCTGTGCGTCGTACGCTGGATCCGCACTGAAACACCCGAACAGGTCGAACTCGGCCTGCAGGTCATCGCCAATACTGCCAAGCCGGTCACGGTCGGCTTCCGCAGCGGAGGACAGACCCGACCGATGCGCCCAGCGCTGGTACTCCCCCCAATTGCCGCCCTCGGGCGCCAGCAAGCCATTCTGGCTCCAGCCGGTACCTATTCGGCGCGGCGCTTCATGCTGGTGTCAGACACCAACCGGCTTTATGTGGCGCAAGGCCGCCTGCTCAGCCTCGACATGCAGACATCTGCCATCGAACTGTTCCAGTACGAGATCGACCCCTACCCGCTTTAACACGGCACGGCTAGGAGCACAGGGACGCGATCGGCCGGGCTGTCGCCCGGCCCAGTGCCGCCAGAATTGCGTCCCAACACTCACAAACCTCGGCCGCCGAACCCGCTCCAGCTCGCCAGCCATCCGGCAAGTTCGCCCAACCAAACAAGCCGGCAATCTCCGCCAGTGGCACCGAATCCGCAGCCCTGGCCAACAGCCAGCCCCCCCCATCGAGACGCGCAGCAACCCCCGCTGATTCAAGCATTTCCAGCGTCCTCCGCATGTCGTCATGCCCCACCGCCGCCAACTCGGCAAGCTCCGCCATCGTCCGCGAAGCCCCCTCCCGCTGAGCACCCACCAACCCCCGCAACGCAAGCAGAGCCACGAAAAGTTCCCGCCCCGGAAAGTTTGGCAGCAAAGCGTGCATAAGCTTGCGCTCGGGCAGCACGGCAGCGAGAACCGCACCGAGCAAGATCACGATCCAGGACAGATAAAGCCACAGCAGGAAGATCGGCACCGCCGCAAACGCCCCGTACACCAGCGTGTAACTTGGAAAATGCGCCAAATAGAGGCCAAACAGACGCTGCATGACCAAGAAGCCCGTTGCTGCGCACAAGCCGGCAAACATTGCATCCCGGATACGAACGCTGCAATGGGGCACGACCAGATAGATCGTACCGAAGACGCCGGTCAGGACCGCCACGGCAATCAAGCGCACCCCAAGGCCCTCCAGCCAGGCTGCCGGCTCGCTCATGACATCCAGCGACATGCTCAGCATCGCGCTCGCGGCGAATACACAACCAGCCAGCAACAGCGGGCCTAGGGACAAGGCGGCCCAGTAGCCGACCAGCCGCGTGGCCCAGGGGCGTCGGCTATTAACCATCCAGATCTGGTTGATGACCTGATCGATCGTCTTCATCAGCATCATCGTCGTCGCAATCAGCACGAGTGCGCCCACGACGGTCAGGTTCGCAGCCTTTTCACTGAACTGCAGCGCATAGGTCGCAATCACTTTTCCAGCCTTGTCCGGCAGGAGGTTGTCGAGCAGGAAACCACGCAATGCATCACCGAAACGGGCCGACTGCGGCAGCTTGCTGAAGACAACCGCCACCAGGGTCACCAGCGGCACCAGTGACAGCAAGGTCGTGAACGCAAGACTGCCGGCAACCTGTGCACATCGACCGTCACGAAAGCGGCGCGCAACAGCAGACACCAGCGGCATCATCCCCGGGCGGCGAAACGAATGAGGAGAGTCAGGGCTCAGGTTCATTTACGTATAATGCGCTTCCGTTTTGCAGGCACTACAATGCAAGAAGTTCTTGTTCTCTATTACAGCCATCGCGGCTCTGTCCGGGCACTGGCCGAGCTTATCGCGCGTGGCATCGAATCCATTCCTGGCATGGCCGCCCGTATGCGCACAGTCCCACGGGTCTCGGCTGTCTGCGAGGCCATCGAAGACGGCATTCCCGACAGCGGCGCGCCTTATGCAGATATCCGCGATCTCGAAGAGTGTGTCGGTCTAGCCCTCGGCAGCCCCACCCGCTTCGGCAACATGGCCGCACCGGTCAAATACTTCCTGGACGGCACTGCCGGCCCCTGGCTTTCGGGTGCGCTCGCGGGCAAGCCGGCTTGCGTATTCACGTCATCGGCGAGTCAGCATGGCGGCCAGGAAAGCACCTTGCTGTCGATGATGACTCCACTGCTGCACCACGGCATGCTGATCGTCGGCCTGCCGTTTTCCGAACCAGACCTCACCCGAACCCGCAGCGGCGGCTCGCCCTATGGTGCCACTCACTGGGCTGGCAAGGACGACAACACCCTGATCACCGAAGAGGAAAAGCGTCTCGCCACCGCCCTGGGACGGCGACTCGCAGAAACCGCCAGAAAGCTCTCACGCCCATGAAACCCAAGAACCTGCTACTCGTCGCCAGCGTAACCCTGCTGCTACTGATTGCCCTTTGCCTGGCCTGGGAGGCCATTCTGGCCCCCCTGCGCCCGGGCGGCTCATGGATGACGCTGAAGGTGCTGCCGCTGATGCTGGCCCTGTTCGGAATCTTGCGCGGCAAGCGCTACACCTATCAGTGGAGCTCGATGATGATCCTGCTCTACCTGACCGAGGGGGTGATCCGGACCAACGACCCAGCTCCCGGCAACGCACTTGCACTGACAGAAGCCATCTTGAGCGTCATATTCTTCACCGCCGTCGTGCTTTACGCCCGCAACACAGCTCCATCCCGGCTGGCCAGGGCCGCCGACCGGCAGTCCTGACCCCCGGAGACCGGTGATCACACCTGGGGATTCACACGCTCCAGCCTGGACTGCAACTTATTGAGAGCATTGAGGTAGGCTTTCGCGGATGCGACGATGATGTCGGTATCCGCGCCCTGCCCATTCACAACACGTTCTTCCTTCGATAGACGGACAGTCACCTCGCCCTGGGCATCGGTACCCGTGGTGATAGCATTGACCGAGTACAACAGCAGCTCGGCACCACTGTCCGCCACCGCTTCGATAGCCTTGAAAGCGGCATCCACCGGCCCTGAACCACCCGACTCCACCTTGGCCTCCTTGCCATCGACGGATAGCGTCAGGCGCGCACAGGGCGTCTCGCCGGTCTCGGAATGGAATGAAGACGCCACCAAGCGGAAATGCTCCTGCGGCTCCGAGCTGTCATCGCTCATCAGCGCCTGCAAATCCTCATCGAAAATCTCGTGCTTCTTGTCAGCCAGCTCCTTGAAGCGGGCAAATGCGTGATTGAGCTGCTCCTCGGACTTGATCTCAACCCCAAGCTCGACAAGCCGCGAACGGAATGCATTGCGCCCAGAATGCTTGCCCATCACCAGCTTGTTGGTGGTCCAGCCCACATCCTCGGCACGCATGATTTCGTAGGTCTCTCTATGCTTCAGCACGCCGTCCTGATGAATGCCAGATTCATGGGCAAAAGCGTTTGCGCCGACGATCGCCTTGTTGGGCTGCACAGGAAAGCCCGTGATGCTGGATACCAGCTTCGAAGCCGGCACGATCTGCGTCGTATCGATGCGCGTATCACACAGGAAGATATCCTTGCGGGTACGCACCGCCATCACGACTTCTTCTAGCGACGCATTACCCGCCCGCTCGCCAAGGCCGTTGACCGTACATTCCACCTGGCGCGCACCAGCGCGCACGGCAGCCAGGGAATTAGCCACGGCAAGGCCAAGATCGTTATGGCAATGCACCGACCACACGACCTTGTCTGAGTTCGGCACACGTTCGATCAGTGTGCGGATCGTTGCCGCAAACTGCTCCGGCACGTTGTAACCGACGGTATCCGGTACGTTGATCGTTGTGGCGCCCGCCTTGATGACTTCTTCAAAAATACGGCACAGGAAGTCGATTTCAGAACGACCGGCATCCTCGGCTGAGAACTCGATGTCGCTGGTGTACTCCCGCGCCCAACCGATCGCCCGCACCGCTTGCTCGACCACCTGGTCGGGGCTCATGCGAAGCTTCTTCTCCATATGGATCGGGCTAGTGGCGATAAAGGTATGAATGCGTCCCGACGCCGCCGGGCGGATCGCCTCGCCGGCCCGCCGAATGTCGTTCTCGTTGGCTCTAGCCAGTGAACAAACCGTCGAATCCTTGATCGCCTCCGCCACAGCGCGGACCGCCTCGAAGTCGCCGTTGGATGCCGCAGCAAAGCCCGCCTCGATCACGTTGACCTTCATCCGCTCGAGTTGGCGCGCGATACGCAGCTTCTCGTCGCGCGTCATCGAGGCACCCGGACTCTGCTCCCCGTCACGCAAGGTGGTGTCGAAAATGATCAGCTGATCGCTCATGATTAGCTCCTGCCAGATTATTGATGTTTTGATTGAACGGTACGACCGCCGTTCCGTACCACGACGGGCAAACACGCCCGCCAGGCCACGGGGCCTACCGGAAGCCCTGCTCAGGAGTCCGCGTTTTCGGCGGGAGCCTTCACGGCACTGCGGCGTGTGCCCTTGAGCCAGGCCCAGGCACTCGTCACGTAGCCCGAAACGGCGTAACACAGGAACAATCCGAACAGCACCCCCGGCGGATAGCTGGACACCAGCAGGAACCCCAGCACAAAGGCGATGATCACAATGAACGGAACGCTACGGCGCAGGTTGATTTCCTTACCACTGTAGAACAGCACATTGCTTACCATCGATACGCCAGCAAAGATCGTCAGCGCGCAGGCGTACCAGCGCACATCCGGCCCGGCCACACCGTTGTCTAGCATCACCCACACCAGGCCGCTGACCAGCGCGGCCGCGGCGGGACTGGGCAAACCCTGGAAGTAGCGCTTGTCGATGACGTCGATGTTGGTGTTGAAGCGCGCCAATCGCAAGGCCGCGCCCGCACAATAGATGAAGGCCGCCATCCAGCCGAGCTTGCCCATGCCCTTCAGCGCCCATTCATACATGATCAACGCCGGTGCAGCACCAAAGGACACCATGTCGGACAGAGAGTCATATTCGGCACCGAAGGCACTCTGGGTGCGAGTCAGACGCGCCACACGACCATCCAGCCCGTCGAGGACCATCGCGATGAAGATCGCGACCGCCGCCTGCTCGAACAGACCATTCATCGCCTGCACGATGGCATAAAAGCCGGCGAAGAGTGCTGCGGTCGTGAAAAGGTTGGGAAGAATATAGATTCCCCTGCGACGCCGTTCGGGATTCAGCAGGGGCTTACGAGATTGCAGATCGGCCATGGAGGGGACGATATGTGGAGTCGGATGCGATTGTAACGCAGGTGGATGCGGCAGGCCCAGAAACGACTCGGGGGACTTTCGTCCCCCGATCTTGCTACCTGCCAGCCCGCTTAGTTCTTGGACTGATCGACCAGCTTGTTGGCCTTAATCCACGGCATCATGTCACGCAGCTGGGCACCGACGGTTTCGATCGGATGCACGGCGTTCAGACGACGACGGGCGGTCATGGACGGGTAGTTGGTCTTGCCTTCCAGGATGAACATCTTGGCGTATTCACCGGTCTGGATGCGCTTGAGGGCTTCGCGCATGGCGTAGCGAGACTCTTCGTTGATGACCTCGGGGCCGGTCACGTACTCGCCATACTCCGCGTTGTTGGAGATGGAGTAGTTCATGTTGGCGATGCCACCTTCGTACATCAGGTCGACGATCAGCTTCAGTTCGTGCAGGCACTCGAAGTAGGCCATTTCCGGAGCGTAGCCGGCTTCGACCAGGGTCTCGAAGCCCATTTTGACCAGTTCGACCGCACCGCCACAGAGAACAGCCTGCTCACCGAACAGGTCGGTTTCGGTTTCTTCACGGAAGTTGGTCTCGATCACGCCACCCTTGGTGCCGCCATTGGCAGCAGCGTAGGACAGGGCGATGTCGCGGGCCTTGCCGGACTTGTCCTGGTAAACGGCGATCAGGGACGGCACGCCGCCACCCTTCAGGTACTCGGAGCGAACGGTGTGGCCAGGGCCCTTCGGGGCAACCATGATCACATCCAGATCGGCGCGGGGCACAACCTGGTTGTAATGCACGTTGAAGCCGTGGGCGAAAGCCAGCACGCCACCCTGCTTGATGTTCGGCTCGACGTCGTTCTTGTAGACCTCGGGGATGTTCTCATCCGGCAGCAGGATCATGACCACATCGGCAGCGCGAACAGCCTCGGCCACTTCTGCAACCTTCAGGCCAGCGCCTTCGGCCTTCGCCCAGGAAGCGCCGTTCTTGCGCAGACCGACCGTCACATTGACGCCGGAGTCACGCAGATTCTGGGCGTGGGCATGGCCCTGGGAACCGTAACCAACGATCGTGACCTGCTTGCCCTTGATCAGGGAGAGATCCGCATCCTTATCGTAATAAACCTTCATTTCATGCCTTTCTGATACAAGAGGAGCAAATTACAGGGAAGTGCCGGCCATTCAGCCCGCCCCCTGCTTCACACTTTCAATACCCGGTCACCACGGCCAACGCCGCAGATACCGGAGCGCACGGTTTCGAGAATCAGGTCGGCATCGATGGCGCCGACAAAGGAATCAAGCTTGGCCTGGGTGCCGGTCAGCTCGATCACATAACTGGTATCCGTCACGTCAATGATGCGCCCGCGAAAGATGTCCGCCATGCGCTTCATTTCTTCCCGGTCCTTGCCGGTTGCCCGCACCTTTACGAGCATCAGTTCGCGCTCGATATGGGCCGACTCGGACAGATCCACCACTTTCACAACTTCCACCAGCTTGTTGAGCTGCTTGGTGATCTGCTCGACGATGTCATCCGAGCCGGAAGTGACGATCGTCATGCGGGACAGGGATGCGTCTTCTGTCGGTGCTACCGTCAGGGACTCGATATTGTAGCCACGGGCGGAAAACAGCCCGGAGACGCGCGAAAGCGCGCCGGATTCATTCTCGATGAGAAGGGAGATGACGTGTCTCATATGGATGTCTTGCTTGCTGACCATCAGCCCGCGCAACCAGTGGGCGTCGAGCCTTGGTAAGGATTCGGAAGCGGGTCGCAAGAAATTCCCCACGACACGCCCCCGGCGAATCAGAGGTCCTCGGCGGACAGGATCATGTCGGTCAGACCCTTGCCACCCTGAACCATCGGGTACACGTTCTCGGTCGGATCGACCTGAAAATCGAGGAAGACCAGGTCATTCTTGCGCTTGAACGCTTCACGCAGCGCATCCTCCACGTCCCCCGGCTTCTGCACGCGTAGGGCCACGTGACCATAGGCTTCGGCGAGCTTGGCGAAGTCAGGCAATGCGTCCATGTAGGACTCGGAGTAACGATTGCCGTGGAACAACTCCTGCCACTGGCGAACCATGCCGAGATAACCGTTGTTGAGCAGGATCACCTTGATCGGCAGACGGAACTGCTTGCAGGTCGACAACTCCTGGATGTTCATCTGCACCGAACCCTCACCGGTGATGCAGGCCACCTGAGAGCCAGGGTGCGCCAACTGAACGCCCATCGCGGCGGGCAGGCCAAAACCCATGGTGCCGAGTCCGCCGGAATTCACCCAGCGGCGCGGCTTGTCGAACTTGTAGTATTGGGCCGCCCACATCTGATGCTGCCCCACATCGGAAGTCACGAAAGCGTCGCCGCCGGTCACTTCCCAGAGCTTCTGCACCACAAACTGCGGCTTGATGACATCGCTGCCCTGATTGAACTTCAGGCAATCGCGACGACGCCACTCTTCGATCTGCTTCCACCAATCACCGAGCCCCTCCTGATCCGGGCGCTCGGTCGTGCCATCCAGCAGTGCCAGGAGTTCACCCAGGATTTCTCCCACATCACCGACGATGGGCACGTCGACCTTCACACGCTTGGAGATGGAGGACGGGTCGATGTCGATATGGATGATCTTGCGCGGCTCGGACGCAAAATGGGCCGGGCTGCCGATGACACGATCGTCAAACCGAGCACCGACGGCGAGCAGCACATCGCAATAGTGCATCCCCATGTTGGCCTCGTAGTTGCCATGCATGCCCAGCATGCCGACGAACTGACGATCGGTAGCCGGATAGCCACCCAAACCCATAAGGGTGTTGGTACAGGGGAAGCCAAGCTTGCGCACCAGCGCGGTCAGCTTGTCCGCCGCGTCGCCGAGCACCACACCACCACCGGCATAGACCATCGGGCGCTTTGCCTCAAGCAAAAGTTGCAGCGCCTTCTTGATCTGCCCGTGATGGCCCTTGACCACCGGACTGTAGGAGCGCATCGCCACCGTCTGCGGATACTCGAACTCGCACTTCTGGGCGGTTATGTCCTTCGGAATATCGACCAGAACCGGACCTGGACGGCCGCTCTTGGCGAGGTAGAAAGCCTTCTTGATGGTCGGCGCGATGTCACGCACGTCACGCACCAAGAAGTTGTGCTTCACACAGGGACGGGTGATGCCGACGGTGTCTACTTCCTGGAAAGCATCCTGACCAATGGCCGAAGACGGTACCTGACCGGAAATGATCACCATCGGAATGGAGTCACAGTAGGCAGTGGCAATACCGGTCACCGCATTGGTCGCGCCTGGGCCGGAGGTCACCAGCGCAACTCCGACCTTTTCAGTCGAGCGCGCATAGCCGTCTGCCGCATGGATTGCAGCCTGCTCGTGACGAACGAGCACATGGCGAACCTTGTCCTGCTTGAACAACTCGTCGTAGATGTAAAGTACCGCACCACCAGGATAGCCGAAGAGATAATCGACCTTTTCTTCCTGAAGACTCCTGATTACAATTTCCGCACCGGTAATTACCATCGCTGCACCCGAAGCTGTTTCGGCAATGTGAAACGTTGAACCATACCGCCGCCCAGTCGATTGGTCAAGGCGCCTCTGGCGGCATTGCGATCCAGCTACCGGGTGCATCGTTTTAATTGGCCCCCTCACCCACCAGAAAGAGGGATGCCACGCTCCAGCTGAGGATTCCCCCCTGCCTTCCCGTCTCGAATTATCGGACTTCCTCGCCAGTGTCGAGAAAAGGGCATTCAAACAGGCCTTGTTCGCGGTCCGCAACGAAGAGTCGGCCCTCGACATCGTTCAGGATGCGATGCTCAAGCTCGCCGAAAAGTATGGCGACAAGCCACTGGAAGAGTTGCCGATGCTGTTTCAGCGCATCTTGCAGAATGTGATCCGCGACCACTATCGCCGACAGAAGGTGCGCAGCATGTGGACCACGCTGCTGTCGGCCTTCTCCTCCAATTCGGAGGATGAGGACTACGACCCGCTGGAGACGCTCGAATCCGCCGACAGCGAACACAAGAGTGAATCACCCCAGACCCAACTTGAACAACACCAGACTCTATCGGTCATAGAAAAGGAAATCGAAAAGCTCCCAGCCCGTCAACGCGAAGCCTTCCTCATGCGTTACTGGGAGGAAATGGACATAGCCGAAACGGCTGCGGCAATGGGTTGCTCCGAAGGAAGCGTGAAAACACACTGCTCCCGGGCGACGCACACTTTGGCTGCAGCGCTTGCAGCAAAGGGCATCACACTATGAACGACCAGGAATTTCACCGCCGGGTCCGGCAACACCTCAACGCATCGGCGTGGAACCTTCCACCAGGTGCTTCGTCACGTTTGCACGAAGCGCGCCAGAAAGCCTTAAGTCGCCAGAAAGTCGCAGTGCGCGGCCTGAGCCTGGTCGGCTTCGGCCAGATGATCACCGAGCGCGTGTTGCCGCGAGGCAAGACCACCATTGCTATGGTTGCAGTCATTCTGGCGGCGCTAGGCAGCGCCCTGCTTGGGCAATTACAGCACACCGCTGACCTGGAGGAAGTGGATAGCGCACTGCTCGCCGACGACCTCCCGATCGACGCTTACCTGGACCGTGGATTCGACGCATGGGTGCAAAACGACTCGCCCGAGTGAGCCTTGCGCTCCTTCTGGGTTGGTCGGCCTCTGCCGTACCAGCCCCCCCCATAAGTGCACCGGGCTGGAGTGATCTGACGCCGGCGCAGCAACGCACCCTTGCACCACTGGCCAAGGAATGGCGCGACCTGCCCGACGAGCGCCGACGCAAGTGGGTCGGCATCGCAGACCGCTTCCCCGGATACACCCCGGAAGAACAGGAGCGCCTGCAGCGCCGCATGCAGACCTGGATCTCCCTCACTCCAGAACAGCGCACCATCGCGCGCGATCAGTATCGGAATCTCCAGCGCATTGCCCCGGAGAAGCGCGAAACGCTGCGGGAAAAGTGGAACGCGTACCAGGACCTGCCCAGCGACGAGAAGAAACGCTTCACCGAAGCCGCCACCAAGCAGCCAGTAAAACCAGCCATCCCCAAAACAGGCGCGCCGCCGATCAAACCATTGACGGCCCCGCCGCCGCCAGTACGGCCGAACTACCCGAAGATCAAGCCCGCGCCGTCTGTCGCGCCTGAACAAGCCGCAGCAACCACCCCAGCGCCGGCGGGTGTGGTGCCACAAGCCGCCGGACCCGCAGCAGTCGCAAGCACGGCTGAGGCTGCCCCCTCCCCGGCCTCCCCCACCAAGCCCTAGGCGTACCATGCCCCAACCAATTCTTGCCGCCGGCGCTACTCCGCCGGCCAGGCAGGCCGTCGAACTCGCCGGCCTGCGCCGCCGCTTGGCAAGCATGCTCTATGAAATCCTGCTGCTACTCGGCGTGCTTGCCCTCGCCTTCATGGTTCCCCTGCTGATTCTGGGTGCAGCCCTGAACTACACCCCCCCCGGTGGCCTTCTCTGGCTGTATGTATTCCTCGTCCTTGGTGGCTACTTTCTGTGGTACTGGCGCACCGGTGGGCAGACATTGGCCATGCAGACCTGGAAGCTGCGCATCGTCGACGCAAAAGGCGAGCAGATCTCCATTCGCCAGGGATGCATCCGCTACGCGCTGGCGTGGCCTTCCGTGCTGCTGTTTGGTATCGGCATCCTGTGGGCGCTGCTCGACAAGGAACGCCAGTTCCTGCATGACCGGCTGGCGGGCACCCGTATCGTGCTGCTGCTCAACAACGCCAAAGACTGAACCCGACCAAGCTCAGCGGCGCTCGACCCACCACATCATGAAGGCCGCCGCCAGGAAGAAGGTGACACTGGGGGTCAGCGCAGCCACTGCCGGAATCCATCCGTTGATCACGCCGAGATTGGAAAACAGGCCGTTCAGCAGATGGAAGCCCACCCCCATCATGATTCCGGAAAACACCTTCAGGCTGACCCCGCCCATCCGGGTTTGCATGTAGCCAAAGGGGAGCGCCAAGCCCATCATGACAAACGCCGCAAACGGGTACGCCAGCTTCTTCCACAGGGCAATTTCGTAGCGCGTGGTCTTCTGGTTGTTTTCCCGCAGGTGATGGATGTAGGAGTACAGGGTGGAAACGGACATGCGCTCCGGCACCACCATCAGCACCGACAACACCTCCGGCGTCAACTCCGACTTCCAAACCATCTCCGGCAGCGAGATCGTGGAGGTTCCCCCATCGGAAAAGCGCGTCTGCGCGATCTTGCGCAAACGCCAGCCGTCTTTTCCGTCGTATGCACCGGACTCCGCCTCGCTAATCGATACCAGTGCAGAACGCTCATCAAACTCGTAGATGCGTACCCCTTGCAGGCTGGTATCCGGAAGGACGCTGGTGACATTTACGAAACGCCGGCCATCGCGAACCCACAGGCCGGTGCGCAACTCCTGCGACACCATGGAACGGGTCGCCGCCAAACGCCATTGCTGCGCCGCCCGCTCGGCCGGTGGCGCCAGGTATTCGCCAAAAATGAAGGTCAGCACCACGAAGACGCCCCCCACTGCCAGTAGGGCCGATAGCAGGCGCCGGGTAGACAGGCCTGACGCACGCAGTACGGTGATTTCGGAATGGCGTGCCAGTGTGGTCAGCGCATAAAGCGTACCGATGAGCACGGCGATGGGCATCAATTCATAAACCCGCCCCGGCATGATCATCGCGACGTAAATCGCCGCATGATGGAGCATGTACCCACCCTTGCCAATGTCATCCAGTTCGTTCACCAGATCGAAAAAGGCGAACAAACCCAGGAAGGCCAGCAGCACGAGGGCCACCGCCGCATAGATCTCGCGGCTCAGATAACGGATATAGACGGGAATCATCAGCGTTTCCGCCAGCGCGCAAAAACGCTCAGACGTCGATAGAACAAAGCACCCAAGGCCGCCAGCATGATCAGGTGCGGCGCCCACAGACCCACATCGAAACGCAGCCGCCCCTGGCCAACCCAGGCCTGGCAGACGCTGAGGGTATTGCTATAGATCAGGTAGACAAGGATTGCCAGCACCAGGTTGTTGGTACGCCCGGCCCGCGGATTCACAAAGGACAGGGGGATTGCGAGGAGGGCCAACATCGTGGCCAACAAGGGCGCACTGATCCGGGCCAGCAGCTCTCCCTGATTCCTGCTATCCGGATTCTTGATCAGGGCCGGCAGCGCGAGGGTCTTCGGCTGCCGCTCAGAGGTGCTGGCCTCCTTCGACTCCATCCGGATGGAGTACTTCTCGAACTCCATCACCCGATAACTCGGCG
Source organism: Zoogloea sp. (assembly GCF_041914405.1). Classification (NCBI taxonomy): domain Bacteria; kingdom Pseudomonadati; phylum Pseudomonadota; class Betaproteobacteria; order Rhodocyclales; family Zoogloeaceae; genus Zoogloea; species Zoogloea sp. The sequence goes on along the minus strand of NZ_JAYSDK010000016.1, from coordinate 4,793 downwards.
TGCCCGGCGTCCCCTCGTAGCGCCGCCCATGTTCGAGCACAACGAAACGGTTGCCCGCCGCGTCGCTCTCCACATGCCCCTGTGCGGCGACCATCACCCCCAAACGCCCGTGCTGCATGCTGCTGGCAAAGACGTTGCGGACCCGCCCCTCCTCGCCGGAAAGGGCCTCGACGAAGAACACCCGCTCGCCGCCCGAGGACTCACGGAACAAGCCCGGCGCCACCCGGGAAACATCGTCCCGGTTGTTCAGTTGCTCCTTGTACTCGACGCTCTTCTTCTGGGCCCACGGCGCAACGAACAGGGACAGGCAGGCGATCAGCACAACCACCGGCAGCGTGAAACGCAGTACCGGCCGAACCCAGGCGGTCAGCGGCAGGCCACTGGAAAACCACACCACCATCTCGGAGTCCCGGTAGCAGCGGGACAGGGACATCAGAATCGCAATAAAGACGGTAAGCGACAGCACGACCGGCATCTGGGCGATGGCGCCAAACCCGATCAGAGCCAGCACCGCATCAGCCGGAACCCGGCCGCCAGCCGCCTGCCCGAGCAGACGAATCAGGACCGTGGAAATCAGGATTGCGAACAGCGCCACGAAGACCGCCACGGCGTTCTGCGTAAATTCGCGCTGGGCAGCTCGAAGAAAAATCATGCGGGAACAGTATTAGCGGCGACCGGTGGCCGTTTTGACGTGGGTCGGGGTGGCGGCCATAATGTGGCGCGATGTCCGATTGACGCGTATTTCCAAGGAGAAGCGGGTGGAATTTACCATAAAGGCCGGATCGCCGGAAAAACTCAAAAGCGGCTGCGTGGTGGTGGGCGTATACGCGGGCGGTGAACTCAGTACTGCCGCACAAGCCCTCGACAAGGCCAGTGCTGGCGCCCTGGCGACCATCCTCGCGCGCGGCGATCTGGACGACAAGGCCGGCGCCACCCTTCTGTTGCACAGTTTGCCTGGCGTCGCCGCCCCCCGAGTCCTGCTGGTCAGCCTCGGCAAGGTTTCCGAACTATCCGACAAGGCCTATCGCGATGCTGTGACGGCAGCCGCCAAGCAACTGGGCGGGCTCGCAGCCGACGACGCAGCCTTCACCCTCGCCGACATCGACGCCCCGCGCGACTTACCTTGGCGGCTCGACCAAGCGGCGCAGATCCTGCTGGACAGCACCTATCGCAGCGACACGCTGAAGTCTAAGAAGGACGACTCGAAAAAAGGCGTCAAGAAGCTCACCTTCATCGTCCGCGGCAAGGCTGGCGACGAACTCCAGGCCGCCCTTCTGCGCGGCGAAGCCGTTGCCGAAGGCATGGCCCTGGCAAAGCACCTCGGCAACCTGCCGGGCAATGTGTGCACGCCGGGTTATCTGGCGACTGCCGCCCGCAAGCTCGCCAAGGACCACAAGATCAAGGTCGAGGTGCTCGAGCGCACCGACATGGAAAAGCTCGGCATGGGCTCCCTGCTGTCGGTGGCCCGCGGCTCCCATGAACCCCCCAAGTTCATCATCCTCAACTACAAGGGTGGCAAAGCCAAGGACAAGCCGGTCGTGCTGGTCGGCAAGGGCATCACCTTTGACACCGGCGGCATCTCCCTCAAGCCCGGCGAGGGCATGGACGAGATGAAGTACGACATGTGCGGCGCCGCAAGCGTGCTCGGCACCTTCAAGGCCATCGCCCGCATGGAGTTGCCCATCAACGTGGTCGGCCTGATCCCCACCACCGAAAACATGCCCGGCGGCTCGGCCATCAAGCCCGGTGACATCGTCACCTCCATGTCCGGCCAGACGATTGAAATTCTCAACACCGACGCCGAGGGCCGCCTGATCCTGTGCGACGCCCTCACCTACGCCGAACGCTACGAGCCGGCCGCGGTGGTGGACATTGCAACGCTGACCGGCGCCTGCATCATCGCGTTGGGCAATGCCACTTCAGGCCTGCTTGCCAACGACGACGCACTCGCCGCCGAACTGCTGGCGTCCGGCCAGGCCGCTGGCGACAAGGCCTGGCAACTCCCCCTGTGGGACGAGTACCAGGACATGCTGAAGAGCAACTTCGCCGACATCCCCAATATCGGTACCAAGGGAGCAGGCACCATCACGGCGGCTTGCTTCCTGTCGCGCTTCACCAAGGCCTACAAGTGGGCTCACCTGGACATCGCCGGCACCGCCTGGAAATCAGGCGGCGACAAGGGAGCCACCGGCCGCCCGGTACCTCTGCTCACCGAGTTCCTGATCGGCCGCGCCGGCGGTCGCTGAATCCAACCGCGAGCCCGGCGTGACGAACGAGATCCGCTTCTACCACAATGCTCCCGACCGCCTGCGCGTGGCCTGCGTGCTGACCGCCAAGGCCTGCGCGCGCGGGCACAAGGTCTCCGTCTTCGCGCCGGACAATGGCACCGCACGCCATTTCGACCAGATGCTGTGGGGCTTCCAGCCCCTCGCCTTCGTACCCCACGTGGCCGCGGCTTCGCCGCTGGCGGCGGAAACCCCGGTCGTCATCGGCAACACACTGGACGTGCTGCCCCACGACGAGGTGCTGGTCAATCTTGGTGACGAACTGCCCCCCTCCTTCGAGCGCTTCCAGTTGGTGCTAGAAATTGTTGGGCCCAGCGAAACCGAGCGCCAGGCAGCCCGCCGCCGATACCGCAACTACAAGGAGCGCGGTTACGCCCTCAGCGCGCATGACCTTGCTCAACGGAGTGGCGAATGACGCAAACTGACAAACCAGATTTCGAAATCTCCCTCGACGACGAGGAAACGCCCCCGCTCGACGCGCTGGACGAGGGCGAGGATCTGCCGCTGCTGACCGACGTGGTCGAGGAACGGATCGAACCCTATATCGGCGAAGCGACCCCCATCATCCTCGAGCCCGTCGATGGCGAGACAGCCCTGGTGGCGGAAGCGCCTCCTCCCCCATCTTCGCCCAGCATGCAGCACGAGCTGCTGGCCGAGCGCCTGGTCGCCCTCGACACGGCCATCAGCAGGCATATTGAGGAATGGGTCAATAACGAATTGCCCCAACTCGTTTCGCGTGAGCTGGATGAGCTGGCTGAAAGGCTGCGCGAGGCGGCCGCCGCCCATCTGCGCGCCACCCTCATCCCAGCCCTGTCCGCAGAGATCGCCGACACCCTCGACGACAGCCAGCAAGGCTGATCCTTCCAGCGCACCTACAGTCGCCGGAGGTCGAGCCGGGCGCATCCGCTATAATCCGCGTTTTGCCTTAAAAGACAGACCCCATGGAACTGGCCAAGAGTTTCGAGCCGGCGGAGATCGAACGCCGCTGGTATGAACACTGGGAAGCCAGCGGCTACTTCGCCGCCGGCCTCGATCGCAGCAAGCCTGCCGAACAATCCTTCTGCATCCTGCTGCCGCCGCCGAACGTCACCGGCACCCTGCACATGGGCCACGGCTTCAACCAGACCATCATGGACGCGCTGACGCGCTACCACCGCATGCGGGGCTGGAACACCCTGTGGCAGCCGGGCACCGACCACGCTGGCATCGCCACGCAGATCGTCGTCGAACGCCAGCTCGACGCCCAGGGCATCTCCCGCCACGACCTCGGCCGCGAGAAGTTCCTCGAGAAAGTCTGGGAGTGGAAGGAATACTCCGGCGGCACCATCACCAAGCAGATGCGCCGGCTGGGCACCAGCCCTGACTGGAGCCGTGAGCGCTTCACGATGGATGCGGGCCTCAACAAGGTCGTCACCGAGACCTTCGTACGCCTCTACAACGAAGGCCTGATTTACCGCGGCAAGCGCCTGGTCAACTGGGATCCCAAGCTGCACACCGCCGTCTCCGACCTGGAAGTGGTCCAGGAAGAGGAAGACGGCTTCATGTGGCACATCCACTATCCGTTCAGTGAAGGCCAGATTGGCGAACTGACCGGCCTGACCGTCGCCACCACCCGCCCCGAAACCATGCTCGGCGACGTGGCCGTGATGGTGCATCCGGAAGATGAGCGCTACGCCCACCTGATCGGAAAGACCGTCCGCCTGCCCCTGTGCGAGCGCGACATCCCGATCATCGCCGACGACTACGTGGACCGCGAGTTCGGCACCGGCGTGGTCAAGGTCACCCCAGCCCACGACTTCAACGACTATGCCGTCGGCCAGCGTCACAAGCTTGCCCAGATCAGCATCCTGACGCTGGATGCCAAGATCAACGAACACGCCCCTGCCAAGTACCAGGGCCTCGACCGCTTCGACGCCCGCAAAGCCATCGTGGCCGACCTGGAAGCCGCCGGCGTGCTGGTGGACACCAAGCCCCACAAGCTGCAGGTTCCCCGCGGCGACCGTACCGGCGTGGTCATCGAGCCGATGCTCACCGACCAGTGGTTCGTCGCCATGTCCAAGCCGGGCGAAGACGGCAAGTCGATCACCGAGAAGGCGCTGGAAGTCGTCAGCTCCGGCGAGATCGAGTTCGTCCCCGGCAACTGGGTCAATACCTACAACCAGTGGCTCAACAACATCCAGGACTGGTGTATTTCCCGCCAGCTGTGGTGGGGCCACCAGATTCCAGCCTGGTACGGCATCGATGGCGAGTGCTTCGTCGCCCATAACGAGGAAGAAGCCCGCGCCCTGGCCGACAAGGCCGGCTATCCCGGCCCGCTGACTCGCGACCCGGACGTGCTCGACACCTGGTACTCGTCCGCCCTGTGGCCGTTCTCGACCCTCGACTGGACGTCGGAGTGGCCCGCCAAGTCCAACGACGCGCTGGACCTCTATCTGCCGTCCACAGTGCTCGTTACCGGCTTCGACATCATCTTCTTCTGGGTGGCGCGCATGGTCATGATGACCAAGC
>NZ_JAYSDK010000015.1:0-104732 GCF_041914405.1 Zoogloea sp. | reverse complement strand
CTCAACGACGAGTCCTACGCCATCTGCAAGGCGGACATGCTCATCAAGGGGCAGGACGTGCGCAACATCGTCGTCGGCAATACCTTGTCCGACGACGGCCACGCCAGCACCAAGTTCGACTACATGCTCTCCAACCCGCCCTTCGGCGTGGAGTGGAAGAAGGTCGAAAAGGAAGTCCGCAAGGAAGCGGCCGAAAAGGGTTTCGATGGCCGCTTCGGTCCAGGCCTGCCGCGGGTGTCGGACGGCTCAATGCTGTTCCTGCTGCACCTCATCAGCAAGATGCGCCCGGCCGTCGATGGCGGCAGCCGCATCGGTATCGTCCTCAACGGCTCGCCGCTGTTTACCGGCGGCGCCGGCAGCGGTGAATCGGAAATCCGCCGCTACGTGCTGGAGAACGACCTGGTCGAGGCCATCATCGGCCTGCCGACCGACATGTTCTACAACACCGGCATCAGTACCTACATCTGGATTCTGTCCAATAAGAAGCCCGACGAGCGCAAAGGCTGGGTGCAACTCATCGACGCCAGCAGCTTCTGGCAAAAGATGAGGAAGAGCCTCGGCAGCAAGCGCAAGGAACTCTCCGAGCAGCACATCGCCGACATCACTCGTCTGTTTGGTGACCTCGTCGAAGCCGAGCAGGCGGTCGTGCTCGACTCGGCGGGCAAGGAAGTCGGCCGGCAGATACTGCTCTTCGGCGATGCGGAGCCGATGCCGCCCAAAGGCGGCAAGGTCAAGCGCGTGCCCGTCTCGCGCGTTTTCAAGAACGAGGAGTTTGGCTACACGACCCTCACCGTCGAGCGCCCGCTACGGGATGAAGCCGGGAAGGTCGTACTGGGCGAGCGCGGCAAGCAGAAGGGCAAGCCCCAACCGGACAGCGCATTGCGCGACACCGAGAACGTGCCGCTAACCGAGGATATTGAGGCCTACTTCCAGCGCGAAGTCCTGCCCCACGCGCCGGATGCCTGGATTGACCACGAGAAATCCAAGGTCGGATACGAAATTCCGTTCAACCGGCACTTCTATGTCTTTGAGCCACCGCGCAGCTTGCATGAGATAGATGCGGAACTGAAGGCGGTTGCAACCAACATCACGCGGATGCTGGAAGGGTTGGCGGAATGAGTTTGCCGAAATACCCGAAATGCAAACCTAGCGGGGTCGAATGGTTGGGACAAATCCCTGTGCATTGGACGGTTGCTCAAAGCCGGCGGATGTTCAAAGTCAGAAGCGAGCCAGCACATGTCGATGACCAAATGCTTACGGCGTCGCAGAAGTATGGGGTATTGCCTCAGGCAGAGTTCATCCTTCGAGAAGGGCGACGAGTCGTTGAGGTCATTCAGGGCTTAGATAGCCTGAAGCATGTGGAGCCTGATGACTTCATTATCAGTATGCGCAGCTTCCAAGGGGGTATTGAATGGTGCCGTATCCGAGGTTCAACAAGCTTTCACTATGTGATGCTGACCCCGGTGAAATGGGTCTGGCCTGCGTTCTTTGCTCATCTACTGAAGTCAGTGCCTTACATACAAGCCTTACGCCGGACCACTGACCTGATTCGGGATGGACAAGAACTTCGCTTTTCGAATTTTGCACAGGTGTCCCTACCGGTAATACCTATCGAGGAGCAGAAGGAAATTGCGTCCTTCCTAGATAGAGAAACTGCCAAGATTGACGCCCTGATTGCCGAGCAGGAAAAGCTCCTGACCCTGCTGGCCGAGAAGCGCCAGGCCACCATCTCCCACGCCGTCACCAAGGGCCTGAACCCGGACGTGCCGATGAAGGATTCCGGGGTGGCGTGGCTGGGGGAGGTGCCACGGCATTGGGTGCTAACACCGCTAGCACGTATATCCCTTGAACGATGTGATGGCCCATTTGGCTCAGGTATCAAGTCAGAGCATTACACCGATAAAGGTGCGCTTGTTGTTCGGTTGCAGAATATCCGTGCAGGCCTATTCAATATGGGCGAGCCTGTATTCCTTGATGAGAGCTACTTCCTGGAAGAGCTTCGCGGCCATGAAGTAAAGGAAGGCGACCTGTTGGTGGCTGGCCTTGGCGATGACAACAACTTGTTGGGCCGCGCGTGCGTTGCGCCGGCAGGTCTTGGCTTGGCGTTGGTTAAAGCCGACTGCTTTAGATTTCGTCTCGATACGAAACGAGCCGTACCAGAGTTTGTTGCGTGGCAACTCTCCGCAGGAGCAGCCCATGACTCCGGCATTCTTTCAACAGGAACTACCCGGTCTCGAATTCCATTGAGCATCATGTCGTCGAGGAAACTCGCTTTACCTTCTGCAGAGGAACAAGTAGTTATTGCTGCATTTATTGCTAGAGAAAATGCCAAGCTCGACTCGCTCAAAGCCGAATCCGAGCGCGCCATCGCCCTATTGAAGGAGCGCCGTTCAGCCCTCATCGCCGCCGCGGTTACCGGCCGAATCGACGTAACAGGGATAACGAAATGACGACCTATGCTTTCTTGGTCAAGAATGACACGCTCGAAGACATCAGCTATCGAACGGACTACCCCGAAGAGGTCATTCACCCCCGAACCGTCTTCAAAGACGGTATCCTTTGCGTGTATTGCCAGAAAGAACACGTACCGCTGGATGACTTCATACGGAGACTCGCCGCAAACGAATCTGGCTTGTGGGTCACCGGCTACCGAGCTAACGGAAGACAGTCCACAATTACGTTCTCCAAACGCGAGCGCCTCATCATCTCTTCGCGACTCCGCAAGCTGCTTGAGGAAATTCAATCTGCGCCTGTGCTTGATGCGCCAATCAGTGATTCTGTTGAAGAAAGAACTTCCTCCGCCACTGGTCCTGAAAAAAGTGGCGATATAAGTCTAACGCTCGAAGAGCTTCAAAAGCGATTGGTCAGACAAGCAGCCATCGGCGAACTCGGAGAGCAGGCCGCCATGCGGCACGAGCATCTCCGCTTGTACGACCGTCTTTGCCCGAATCCCACGGCCTACATTACTCAAGTTTCCAAATCCGATGTCGGAGCTAGCTTTGACATCAAGTCGGAGTTTCAAGAGGAAGTTCGATTCATCGAAGTCAAGTCATCTACCAGCAGGGAGAACTCCTTCTTTATTTCAGAAAATGAAAGAGAAACACTTAAAAAACTGGGGGATGATGCGTACATCTATCTGGTAATGGTCGATGAAAGTAACCCCACCCAATCACGAGTTATTAAAGAACTACGCAACCCATTTGGTGATGATTTACGCTTGGCACTGCAACCGACCGCATACCTAGCAAAACTAGAAGATGAGTCGGCCGACGCATGAACAACCTGCACCAGGAAGCTCACTTCGAATCCGCCATCTGCGAACACCTCGGCCAGCATGGCTGGTTTTACGCCGACGGGGATGCCACCCACTACGACCGGCAGAGTGCCTTGTTCCTGCCTGACCTGCTGACCTGGGTCGAGGCAACCCAGCCCGACAGCTGGCAGCAACTGTCCAAGACCCATGGCACCGGCCTGCCCAAGGTGCTGGCCGAACGGGTGCGCAAGTGCCTCAACGAACAGGGCACACTTGAGGTGCTGCGTCGCGGTGTGGAGATGGTCGGGCTGAAAAAGCCTCTTTCGCTGGTGCAGTTTAAGCCCGCGCTGGGGATGAACCCAGCCATCCAGCAGGCCTATGCCGCCAACCGGCTGCGGGTCGTGCGGCAGGTTCATCACTCGCTCAACAACCCAAAGGACGCGGTGGACCTGGTGCTGTTCGTGAACGGTATCGCGGTGGCCACTGCCGAACTGAAATCGGACTTCACCCAGAGCGTCGGCGACGCGGTGGACCAGTACCGCTTCGACCGCGACCCGACCCCGAAGGGCGGGCTCGTGGAGCCGCTGCTGACTTTTCCAGGCGGTGCGCTGGTGCATTTTGCGGTGAGCCAGTCCGAAGTGAGAATGAGCACCCGGCTCGCCGGTACGGCGACCACCTTTCTGCCCTTCAACCGCGGCAACGGCGGCGGTGCCGGCAACCCGCCCAACCCCTTCGGCTTCGCCACCTGGTACCTCTGGCAGGAAGTGTGGCAGCGGGATAGCTGGCTCGAAATCCTCGGCCGCTACCTCATCGGCAAGCGCAACGACAAGAAGCAACTCACCAGCGTCATCTTCCCCCGCTACCACCAGCTCGACGCCACCCGCAAACTCGTTGCTGACGTGCTGGAGCATAGCGCTGGCGAGCGTTACCTGATTCAACACTCTGCCGGCTCCGGCAAGACCAACTCCATCGCCTGGACGGCCCACTTCCTCGCCGACCTGCACGATGCCCAGCACAACAAGCAGTTCGACAGCGTGCTGGTGGTGTCCGACCGTAATGTGCTCGATGCCCAGCTCCAGGAGGCCATTTTCGACTTCCAGCGCACCACGGGCGTGGTGGCAACCATCAGCGACGAGCACGGCAGCAAGAGCTCCCAGCTATCCCAGGCGCTCAAGGACGGCAAGAAGGTCATCGTCTGCACTATTCAGACCTTTCCCTTCGCGCTGAAGGCCGTGCAGGAACTGGCGGCGACCGAGGGCAAGCGCTTCGCGGTCATCGCCGACGAGGCCCACAGCTCCCAGACCGGCGAGGCGGCGGCCAAGCTCAAACAGGTGCTTTCAGCCGAGGAACTGGCTGAACTCCAGGACGGCGGCGAAATCGACACCGAAACGGTACTTGCTGCCCAGATGTCCGCCAAGGCTGCCCAGGACAAGGGGCTGACTTATATCGCCTTCACTGCGACGCCCAAACAAAAGACGCTGGAACTCTTCGGCCGCAAGGACGCCGACGGCCTGCCGCAGCCTTTCCACGTGTATTCGATGCGCCAGGCCATCGAGGAGGGCTTCATCCTCGACGTGCTGAAGAACTACACAACCTACAAGCTCGCCTTCAAGCTCGCCAACAACGGCAAGGAGTACGACGAGAAGGCGGTCGAGAAATCCGAGGCGCTGAAGGGCATCATGCAGTGGGTGCGCCTTCACCCCTACAACATCGCCCAGAAGGTTCAGGTGGTGGTGGAGCACTTCCGCGAAAACGTGCAGCAGCTCCTGGACGGCAAGGCGAAGGCGATGATTGTCGTGAGCAGCCGCAAGGAAGCGGTGCGCTGGAAGAAAGCCATCACCAGCTACATCCAGAAGCGGAGCTACCCCCTAGGCGTGCTGGTGGCGTTCTCCGGCGAAATCAATGACCCGGAGAGCTACCCGGAGCCCGTCAGCGAGCACAGCAAAGCGCTCAACCCCTGCCTCAAGGGGGACATCCGGGAAGCCTTCAAGGCACCCGACTATCATCTGCTGCTGGTGGCCAACAAGTTCCAGACCGGCTTCGACCAGCCCCTGCTGTGCGGCATGTACGTGGACAAACGACTGGCCGGCATCCAGGCGGTGCAGACCCTGTCGCGCCTGAACCGCGCCCATCCAGGCAAGGACACGACTTACATCCTCGACTTCGTGAATGACGCCGAAGAGGTGCTGGCCGCCTTCAAGACGTACTATGAAACTGCCCAGCTCGAAGCCAACACAGACCCCAATCTGGTCTTCGACCTGCGCGCCAAGTTGGACGCGTCGGGCCATTACGACAGCTTCGAGGTGGACCGCGTTACCGAGGTGGAGACGAACCCGAAGGGCACCCAAGCTCAGCTCAGCGCCGCGCTTGCCCCGGTGGCCGACCGGCTGCTGAAGCGCTACAAAGCACTCCAGGCCCAGAAGGCGGCCGCCGAGGCGGGCCAGGACACAGCCGCTGCCCAGACGGCGAAGGACGCGATGGACGTGCTCGTCCTCTTCAAGGGCGATATGGGCGCCTTCACGCGCCTGTATGCCTTCCTGTCGCAGATTTTCGACTATGGCAACACGGACATCGAAAAGCGCTTCATCTTCTACAAGCGCCTCATTCCGCTGCTCGACTTCGGCCGTGAGCGGGACACGGTGGACCTCTCCAAGGTCGTGCTGACCCACCACACGCTGAAGAACAAGGGCCAGCAGTCGCTGAACCTCGCGGCCGGCGACACGCCGAAACTCCCGCCGATGACCGAGACCGGTAGCGGCAGTGTCCAGGAGAAGGAAAAGGCCTACCTCGCCGAAATCATCGAGAAGGTGAATGGCCTCTTCGAAGGCGAACTGTCGGACAACGACCAGCTGGTCTATGTGAACGGCGTGCTGAAGGGCAAGCTGCTGGAGAACGAACTCCTGGTCCAGCAAGCGGCCACCAACAGCAAAGAGCAGTTCGCGAACTCACCGGACCTGGCCGACGCGCTAATGAACGCCATAATGGAGGCTTTCGAAGCACACACAACGATGAGCACCCAAGCGCTTGGGTCAGAGCGAGTAAGGGAGGGACTGAAAGAGACACTGCTGGGGCCGGCGCAGCTCTATGAGGCACTGCGCGCCCGCAGCGCCTCCCCACAAACACATCCAGCCAAATAGGGGAAGCCGTCGGTTTAAACGCTTCCCTCTCTTCACTCCTGCATTATGAAGAAACGAATCGCTCAAAATCCTCATAGGGCATTAAATGCCTAGTAGGTCAGCCTAGAGGGTTCTTACGAGCTTTTCCCGCTTAGGGATAGAGCAAGAACTCAGGTAAATCATTTCGACCCCCAACGTACCAAAGTTACCGTCAGCGACTCGTTGTCCAACTCAAAGCACCCCACTCGGCAGCCATCAGGGACATCGTCCTTTTGCAAGCGCGTAAGGGCATTCTTAAGGCGACGCTTGAACTCTGGCAAGGAACATACAACCCCACATAGCTCATACAAGTAACTCAAGGTCAGCGTATAGGGCTTTGCATGGGTGCTGTAAAAATTAGCCAGCCAAGATGCCAGCCCAGAGTAGTCGTGAGCCACCGACAAGTTGACTGCAGTCCACACGTTTAGCCCAAAGAGCTTCGCCATCGAAGCCCCAATGCGAAAAGCTACCACATCACTGCCTTTTGGGCTGCGTGTAGAGTTCTCGAGTCCATCTTCACCATCATCAAATGCCACTTCAAGTAGCCGCAGCTGTGGAATACCCCACCCATCAAAGCGGGCTCGCAATTGCGCTTTGTGCAGACGCTTCAAGCTGTTGCGAATCGCGATGTGCACGGTTGTCCCATAGGAACATCTGATGGACCGAGCGAGCTCCCAAAACGTCACTTTTATCCACTGTCCCTCCCCACCTTCAGGACAAAGTGGCACTCCAGCTCCATAATACTGAAGGCAAGCCGCCAAAACGCGCCGGTCGTAACAACCAAGCCTCGGGCCAGTAAAGGTCAGCTCATTTTTTTGCCCAAGGGACGCAATCGGCTCGTTCACTAGCTCCTCGCCTGCATTATTGTTTGCGGAAAAGAGCGCTGAACGCAGAAGAATATTTGGAAGCAAAACGGCCCCTTCGCGTCGTAAGGGAAGGTAGACGTCACGCCCCCGACGAACGGCCTGTCGACTACGCTCCCGGCTCACAGTCTGGTTCGTGGCGTCCTCAGCGAGAACAAGAACACCGCCCTCATTCGCCTTACGCTTACGCTCCTCGCTTGCTGCCAAAGATTCGAGTCTGTCGGCGCCCTTGTTCGCCCGAACCCTTATAGCATCGTCTGGACACAACAGAGCTCCTTCGCGGATAGCGGCAGCTTCTTCCCGGCACGACTTAACACCATCCACTTCATGCACCCTGGCCATAGAGCCTCCCTCTTGCCAGGCATGCACCTACGGATGAGCTCACGCCCCACCCCTCGTTAATACGACTACGCATAAGCAGCACAAGACCTCCTAAGTTGAACAAAACAGCCGGGGAGGTATAGGCGAAGCGTCGGTGCATGAACGGGTGCTGAATCTACAAAACGAAAACTGATGTCAAAACATGATTTACTTGACCTCAACACATGAAAAACTTGACCTTAAGACATTGACGACTTGACCTAGCCACATAAAATGCTTGACGTCAAAACATGAAGATGGAAGGTTTTGATTCGAAAAAGGCCTAGCAAACAACGGAGAGATAAAGAAGAGATTGAAAATGGGAGAGTGCCATAAACAATATCAAAAATAGTCTTTAAGCGTGATAGCCCCCTCGACACGACTACGCTCTCCTCCCTCGCCTCCGCTCTTACTAGGACTTCGCGCACACTCTGCCCGCGCTATACAGAATCCAGTTGCATTCACTGCGTCACGGAATTCGCTTCTCCGCTCAAACACAGTACTGCACGAACACAACGCAACGGCCGGCATACCGGCCGTCCTGGTGGGACATGGCATACCGCAGGAGACATCTCACGTCAGCTTCTGTACTTACCAACCAGCAGGGGCGTGTGCAGTAGCATAGGCTCGCTTCGCACCGCCATACAGCTCCGCAAAAGCGCAACGTAACGGTCGGCGTACCGGCCGTCCTGGTAAGAAATGACATACCAGATGCCACATCAAGCGTCAGACTCTGCTTTTCTGCCAACCAAATGTGGAGGCCTTGATGCCCTGCCTACCTTCACTGCCCCACCTAAGCAGCGAGGACTACGTGACACCATCACAGTTTCACACCATGAGGCTTAACCTTGAAGTAATTGAAACATCAAGGTACCGGTTAAGCCTAAGGCCCAAGGGCCACGCTTACTGAAAGATGGAATACAGCATCTTCAAGATTTGGATGAAAGCGCACAGTCTTCTCAATGCACTTAGGCCTGCTGGTTATAGCCATAATCTTTGACGCAGTAGCAATCAGCACATAGAATCCTATGTCACCTTTAACACGAACAAAGACCCATGACCTCTCTTGCTGAACTGATTGCACAAAAAGACGAACTCGAGCGCCGTATCGCTGACGTTCGAAAAGAAGAGCGCGCCAATGCACTTACACAGGCTCGTGCGCTTATCGAATCATTTGAACTGAGTGTAGATGAGCTGTTCGGCAAGAAGCAGAAGGCTGCCAAAGCCTCCCTGCCGGCGAAGTATCGCGACCCGGTCTCTGGAAAAACTTGGTCAGGGAAGGGGCGCGCTCCTCAGTGGCTGGAAGGCAAGAACAAAGAAGACTTTGCTATCTAGGTGCCGCACCCGTTCGAGTCAAGCCATCTTCGGACGTGTTGACTCGAACACACATACTCTGGGTGTCACACACACTTCGCTATCGAATGTTTTCAAGGTCTGACAACCCAGCCAGCCGCGCTCGAATAATCCTTACTGTTAGTGCAAGTACAAACACTGCACTCAAACACTAAGGTCTAGAGAGTGCCGCCAGACTTTCAATAAGCAAGTTCGCGGCCCGACATTGCTACTGCAACTGGAACCTTAACAAGTTCTGCTTGCGCCATTTTTTCAGGAGATAGGTTAGTTAGAGCTTCACAAGGTCAAACTAAAACGAGTTCGCTTTGAAGAAGCCCTAGCTTTCTCGACAATCCTTCTAGCAGCCGTACTCGATAGCTTGATGGGCGTAGGAATAGTTATCCTATAATCTAGCTGATTAAGGGTCGCTTGCTTGTACTCCAATGGCCAGACTATTTCTTCGTCCACATAGTTTTCACCCACCGGACTTTCAAGATTATCGTCTTTTCGCTTGCCGTCTGCACCATCTTGATGGTTAGTGGCATGGCCGCTTATACCCCACAGCACCAGTTCAGCCTTACGGCCATACGTCAGTAGCGTGTGCCGATATGCATGCGCCCCTCGCACTTTCCGCCCATCATCACGACTTTCGACATTAACATCATGCCTCTTAAGCCAACGGGTATGCCACTTTCCAGCGTTAGCACCGGCGTTTCCATTGTACGGTCGCCAAGCGGGAAACAGCTGCTGCGCACCGGCCGCCTGTAGTGCAGCTACGTATTGGTCAAAACCAAGTTCAATCAGCTTCTCATGGACCGGGATGAGACGTCGGCTGGAGTCATTCTTTACAGTTTTAATAATACCAGGTGCACTTTCCGACTCTTCCGTAATGTGAAGAATGAGAATATCAGAGACCCTCCGAATGTCACATTGCGGATTGAGCTGACAGATTTCGTTGATACGAGCGCCCGTATACAAGCACACCACCGGCAACCAGAACTTATGTAACTCGTCCATCTTCTGACTGGACTCCAAGAGACTCTTGCCCTCGAAGACAGTTTTCAACTCATTACGAGTAAAGGCGCGCTGCTTGTTCTGACCTGCTTTAACTTTTCCGGTATATCGAATGCCTCGCGTTGTCAGAGTTGCGGGAAAGCCCTCGTCCTGCCAAGTGAGCGTAGCCTCGTCAAGAAACAGTCGAAACGCTGCTACGTAGGTATCGTCAAAGGTCTTCGAACTAAGCTGAGCCGGGTGTTCCATTTCAGCCAGCTCGACAACCCCCACATTCAGCTTACGACACTCGTCGCTCCACCTTGGCGGAAGGTTATTCACTAAGTTGAAGAACCGTTTTATATCAAGCTGCCTCAGTTGGGTAATCGGCTTATCTCCCACGACAGTGAGAAACAACTTCAGAACCATCGACAGCTTGACCTTCATCGGCTTGCCACGCTTCCAATCATCCAGGACGGTCTGAATGATGTCCGACAGCTTTAGCACCCCTGTAGCGGGCGTCGCTACGGGACTCACGACAGAGGAAGAGCCCATGCTAGACGCTAGAACTTGCACTTCCGCCTCCCGACTACCGGCAACCTCCACTAAGTTTGGCAGCGGAGGAACAACGGGAAGCGGCAAATCATCCCCTTCGTCCCGAGCAGCAAGCAGCTTCGTACCCAACTGGACAGCTCTCGCGTATTCGATGGCCAGCTCCAGTTCGGCAGGCGTCCCATACAGGCTAGGTGCCAGTTCATATCCTGCGAGGTGGAGTAGCTGATGCATGGGCCCGAGAACCATGGAGAAATCACCGCTCACCAGTGCTTGCCGAAAGATGGAGGTGACTTCCGCAGACTGCTCCACGACCTCATCTTGCCCCATGCTCTCAAAGCACGAAGCCCTGCGCTGGACGTCAGCCGTATCGACAATAGAGAGCCAGAGCGACCTGAGCGCAGCCCGAAGCTCAGGCGTGACTTCTTCAATCAGCCGCTTTTGAAGCGACCGATTCGCCAAGGCCTGAGATTTTCGGTTGAGGGAGGCTCGAGCATCGTTGAAGAGCTTGTCGGTCTCTGCCGCGTAGCTCTTTGCCAGCGACAGGGCTGCGCTGCGGTCAGCTCCTAACGCCTTCTTGATTTCGGTCTTGCCGATGACCGCCTGAAGGTTTTTGGGGACCCCCTGGCGGAACAGGAACTGTCCACCACGCTTGGACACATACTGAGGCATCACGTCGTTCTCCGACACCTGAGACGCCCCCTTCTTCCGCACGCTTGTACCAGTCCTTTGTACCAACACAAAAAAATAAACCCCTTCAAATAGCCTAAGTTCAGCTTTTTAAAGGGGTTTACCAGTTTCTTGGCGGAGAGTGAGGGATTCGAACCCTCGATGCAAGTTTTAGCTCGCATGCTCCCTTAGCAGGGGAGTGCCTTCGACCTCTCGGCCAACTCTCCCGTCAAGAGCTGCGCATTGTAGACCTAACGCAGCGCTTTGTCAAATCAGGATTGCGCCTGATCTAGGCCGAACGCGCGGTGCAGCACGCGCACCGCCAGCTCGAGGTACTTCTCGTCGATGACAACGGAGATCTTGATCTCGGAGGTGGAGATCATCTGTAGGTTGATGCCCTCTTCGGCCAGCGTGCGGAACATGCGCGACGCAACGCCCGGGTGGGAGCGCATGCCGACGCCAACGATGGACACCTTGGCCATCGTGCGGTCACCCTTGATCTCGCGAGCACCAATGTGGCCCTGAACCTGTTCGAGGATCTTGATGGTCTTGTCAAAGTCGCCACGGCTGACCGTGAAGGAGAAATCCGTGGTGCCGTCGTGGCCAACATTCTGGATGATCATGTCCACATCGACATTGGCATCCGCCACCGGGCCAAGGATCTGGTAGGCGATGCCCGGCTTGTCCGGCACGCCCTGCACGGTGATCTTGGCTTCGTCGCGATTGAAAGCAATGCCGGAGATGATCGGCTGTTCCATGTTCTTGTCTTCCTCAACGGTAATCAGGGTGCCCTCACCTTCCTCCTGGAAGCTGGAGAGAACACGAAGCTTCACTTTGTACTTGCCGGCAAACTCCACGGAACGGATCTGCAGCACCTTGGAACCCAGGCTGGCCATTTCCAGCATTTCTTCGAAGGTGATGGTGTCCAGCTTGCGGGCTTCCGGCACGACGCGGGGGTCGGTGGTGTACACACCATCCACGTCGGTGTAAATCTGGCACTCGTCGGCCTGGATCGCGGCGGCCAGCGCAACGCCGGTGGTATCGGAACCGCCACGGCCCAGCGTGGTGATGTTACCGGCCTCGTCCACCCCCTGGAAACCGGCCACGACCACGACCGCGCCGGCATCCAGATCACGGCGGATGTTGTCGCCATCGATGTCGAGGATGCGCGCCTTGGTGTACGAGTCGTCGGTCAGGATGCGCACTTGGCCGCCGGTGTAGCTGCGGGCCTTGATTCCCTGTTCCTCGAGCGCCATGCACAGCAGGCCGATGGTGACCTGCTCGCCGGTGGAGATCACCACGTCGAGTTCGCGGGGGCTGGGATTGGCACTGACTTCCTTGGCCAGCGCAATCAGGCGATTGGTCTCGCCGCTCATCGCGGACAGGACGATCACCATCTTGTGCCCCTGGGCATGGAACTTCGCGACCCGCTTGGCCACGTTCTTGATCCGCTCGGGGTTGCCGACGGAAGTGCCGCCATACTTCTGAACTATGAGCGCCATCTTGACTTCTAAGAAGGTGAGGATATTAGAAACCCGTGATCTTAACGGATATCGCTGCCGTGCGCAGCCCTCTGAGTTTTTCCGTAACGATGTGTGCCATGTCACGAAAAACTGCTGTGGAAAACCCTAGTCCATGCAAATATGGCGTTGTATGTGTTACGAGTACTGATCTATACTTTCCGACATATAACGAAAGTTATATCAGACAGCAGCTAGTCTGTTGTTATGACTGACAGAGTGAACAACCCCTTGAGGATGGCAAAAAATGAAGACAAGCGAAAAAGTTGATGTGCGCGAAATCCGTCGTAAGCTCGGTTTGAACCAGTCCCAGTTCTGGTCCAAGATCGGCGTCACCCAGAGCGGTGGCTCCCGCTACGAAAGCGGCCGCAACATTCCGCGTCCGGTCCAGGCACTGCTCCGCCTAGTGCATATCGAACAAGTCGACATCAGCAAGATCAAGAAAGACGACGTCGAGGTCGTGGAATACCTGAAGTCCACCAACCCCGAGCTGTTCAAGACGCTAAAGAAGGAAGCCCGCGCCAAGAAGAAAGAGCGCGTCGCTCACTGAGCAGGTATGAGCCTCAAGGGCTGACTGCCACGGCCAGCCCTTTCTGCCTCAGCCTGCCGGCGATCGCTTCGAGTTCGTCGGCACTGAGCTGTTGAAGGTGAATTGCCTCAGGCTGAAAGGACTGACGGGCAAGGCCATATAGCAGCACTCCCTTCAGGGAAGCCAAGCCCGCCTGCTCCAGCAGCGTCAGATAACTGCCGACGAAACCCTCTGACGGCACCTCCCCGTCCCAACGGAACATGCACGTCTGCACCCAGGTCGGACACAGGGATGCGCAGAGCGCCAATCGTCGTGCGTGGGATTCAGGCCGGATGCTGACGCCGTTGATGCGTGCAATATCGGCTTGAGTACCGGCATCCAGTTTGAACCACACTTCTCCGCCCGCCTCTGCGAGCAGACACAGGCCCGCCTGAACGTCGGCTTTGTCCACCTGACTGCCATTGGTGATCAGACGGATGGGCACGTGCCCCAGACCGGCCGCGTCGCGAATCTCCACCACCAGCTTCACGATCCGGGAAAACGTCGCACAGCCCGTGGGCTCACCGTTCCCCGAGAACGCAATATCCCGTATTACCCGGGCGTCCTCCGGCACATGCTCGGCCATGAAACGGCCGTGAATGAGTTCGTGCAGAAAGCCTTCGAGCTCCCGTCCCAGCAATGCTTCGTCAATCACCGGCGCCGCACCGCGAACCAGGCCGGGAACCTGGCAATAGGCGCAATGCCAGTTGCAGGCATTGTTCGGGTTCAGGTTGATCCCCACCGACACGCCCCGCGCCCGCCTGGACACGACCGGGTAGACGTAGGTCATGTCGATGTAGCTGCGGTTATGGTCGGTCACGGTCAGCATCTGCTGCCTGGTGTTCATGGCACTATCCGGCTCCAAAAACGAGGCGCGTATAATACGGGACCTTTTTTGTTTACCCGGTGCTCCCCATGCGTATCACGCGCCGCCTGGAATTCGACGCGGGCCACCGCATCCCCGACCACGCCAGCCAATGCCGTCACCTGCACGGCCATCGCTACGGACTGGAGATCACCTTATCTGGCGAGATCATCCAGGCCGCCGGCACGCCCGTTAACGGCATGGTGATGGACTTTGCCGATGTGAAGGCCATCGCCAAACAGCACATCGTCGATATCTGGGATCACGCCTTCCTGGCCTATCGCCACGACACAGCGGTGGTGGACTTCCTGCAGAGCATGCCCGGCCACAAGACAGTGATTCTCGACGTAGTGCCAACCGCCGAGAACCTAGCCGCCGAGGCCTTTCGCATCCTCGATCCCCTCTACCGGGACAGCTACGGCAACCACCTGCGCCTCGAGAGAGTACGTCTGTTCGAGACCCCCAACTGCTGGGCCGACGCATTGCGCTCCGAGTAAGTCCAAGCAAGGCGGCGCCAGACAGCGTCGCCTTGCCCATTCCGGCTAGACGATCCGCACCGCCAGGCTGCCGACGCCCTCTACCCCGGCCTCGATGAGATCGCCAGCCACAACGGGGCCGACACCTTCCGGCGTGCCCGTGAAGATGAGATCGCCCGGCTCCAGCCGGAAGTACGTGGACAGGTTGGAGATGATCTCCGCCATCGACCAGATCATGTCCGACACGTCACCGCGCTGACGGGACTCGCCGTTCACGTTCAGCCACACCTCGCCCTTGCCGGGATGCCCCACGACGGACGCCGGCACCAGCGGGGAAATAGGCGCTGCCTGGTCGAAAGCCTTGCCGAGTTCCCACGGACGCCCCTTGTCGCGCAGCGCAAACTGCAGGTCGCGACGCGTCATGTCGAGCCCCGCCCCGTAACCCCACAAGTGGGACAAGGCCTCGTCCACGGGAATGTCCGCCCCGCCCTTGCCGATCGCCACGACGAGTTCGATCTCATGATGCAGATTGGCCGTCGCCCGTGGATAAGGCAGCTCGAGCGTTGCGCCCTGAGCCACCGGCACCACCGCATCAGCCGGCTTGCAGAAGAAGAACGGCGGCTCCCGCGTTGGGTCCGAGCCCATTTCACGGGCATGGGCGGCGTAGTTGCGCCCGACGCAATACACCCGGCGCACCGGGAAAGACGCATCCTTGCCGACCACCGGCACCGCCACCACTGGCGGCGGAACAATTACGAAATCCATCCAGTCAATCCTTTCCACGTGTTCATGTTGTCCGCATCAGATCACGATGCCGGACCGTATTCGGGGGCGCGGTAACCGGTTACCACCCGAAGCCCGTGATCCATCGACACACTTCCTGCACCCCACCCACCACCGAGGAGACTGGCATGCCCAAGAAAATCCTGATGATCTGCGGCGACTTCTGTGAAGACTACGAAACCATGGTGCCGTTCCAGGCGCTGCTCGCCGTCGGCCACACCGTGCACGCCGTATGCCCCGACAAGAAGGCCGGTGACACCATCGCCACCGCCATTCACGACTTCGAAGGCGATCAGACCTACACCGAGAAGCGGGGCCACAATTTTGCCTTGAATGCGACCTTTGCCGACATCCGCGCCGAAGATTACGACGCGCTGGTGGTGCCCGGCGGGCGCGGGCCGGAATACCTGCGCATGTATCCGGCCGTCGTCGAAGCGGTCCGTCACTTTTTCACCGCCAACAAGCCCGTTGCCGCCATCTGCCACGGTGCGCAGTTGCTGGCTGGGGCCCGTGTGCTCGAAGGACGGACCTGTTCCGCCTACCCGGCCTGCCGTGCCGAAGTGGAGCTCGCCGGCGGCACCTATGCCGACATCCCGGTAGACCAGGCCGTCACCGACGGCAACCTGGTGTCGGCCCCGGCCTGGCCGGCCCATCCAGCCTGGATCGCCCAGTTCCTGACGGTACTCGGCACGCGGATCAGCCACTGAGCCATCCCCTTCGGCGCGACGCCCCCACCCGGCCTAGAATGGCCTGGCGGGGGTGTTCCCGTTAACGGAGTCATCGCAGCATGTGCCAGATCTTCATCAACGCCGACCCCGACCTGTACGCCAGCCGCAGCCGCTCGATCCGCCTGCGCGGCGTCGCTACCAGCCTGCGCCTGGAAAATCTGTTCTGGAACGTCCTGGAAGAAATCGGCGAGCGGGACGGCCTCAGCGTGCCGCAACTTGTCGGCAAACTGTACGACGAACTCTCGACCAGCGGCCGGCTCGATGAACACGCGAACTTCAGCTCCTTTCTGCGGGTCTCTTGCATGCGTTACCTGCAGCTGCAGCTCAGCGGACGCATCCCCACCGACCCCGGCGTACCAATTCGTGCGCTCGATGCCGGCTGGGTCCTGCCTGACGAACGGCGGCCTTCCGCCTGAAAGAACCGCGAGATGATCAACCTTTACTACTGGACCACGCCCAACGGCCACAAAGTCACTCTGTTTCTGGAAGAGAGCGGCCTGCCCTACCGGATCCACCCAATCAACATCGGCAAAGGCGAGCAATTCCAGCCCGACTTCCTGCGGATCGCCCCGAACAACCGCATTCCCGCCATCGTCGACACGACGCCGGCGGATGGCGGCGAGCCGATCTCCATCTTCGAGTCCGGCGCCATCCTGCTCTACCTCGCCGAGAAGACCGGCCAGTTCCTGTCTGCCCACACACGTACCCGCATCTACACGCTGCAATGGCTGTTCTGGCAGATGGGTGGCCTCGGGCCAATGGCCGGGCAGAACCACCACTTCGTGCAGTACGCACCCCAACCGATTCCTTACGCCATCGAACGCTACGTCAAGGAAACCGCCCGCCTCTATGCCGTCCTCGACAAACAGCTGCATGGCCGCAACTTCATTGCCGGCAACAACTACTCGATTGCCGACATGGCCTGCTATCCGTGGATCGTCCCCCACGAACGCCAGGGGCAACGCCTCGAGGATTTCCCAAACCTGCAGCGCTGGTTCGAGTCCATCCGGCAGCGCCCAGCCACCATTCGCGCCTATGCGCTCGCCGAAGGCATCAACAAGTCCCCGACGGTGGATGAAGAATCGAGAAAGATTCTTTTTGGCCAAGATGCTAGAACTGTAAACAAAGCGTGATGGGGCGACGGCACGGCCGGGTGCGCTTCCGGTAAAATCGCGGTTTACTCTGAAGCCGCTTCTTTTTTCCGGGCCCAAGACCGCTTCACCCATCACCCGGCCCGCGTCCCGCTCCCATGACCGCTTCCATCGAACGCTTCGACCAGCTCGACCTCCAGGCCCCGATTCTCGAGGCCCTGGCCGAGATCGGCTACGAAACCCCCTCCCCCATTCAGGCCGCCTGCATCCCGCACCTGCTCGCAGGTCACGACATCCTCGGCGAAGCCCAGACCGGCACCGGCAAGACAGCCGCCTTTGCGCTGCCCGCCCTAGACCGCGTCGACATCGGCAAGCGCAGCCCGCAAGTGCTGGTACTCGCCCCGACCCGCGAACTCGCCATCCAGGTGGCCGAAGCCTTCCAGCGCTACGCCAGCAAGATGCCGGGCTTCCACGTGCTGCCGATCTACGGCGGCCAGAGCATGGTTGTCCAGCTCCGCCAGCTGCAGCGCGGCGCCCACGTAGTGGTCGGCACCCCCGGCCGCGTGA
Source organism: Zoogloea sp. (assembly GCF_041914405.1). Taxonomy (NCBI): domain Bacteria; kingdom Pseudomonadati; phylum Pseudomonadota; class Betaproteobacteria; order Rhodocyclales; family Zoogloeaceae; genus Zoogloea; species Zoogloea sp. The sequence continues at coordinate 86,960 of NZ_JAYSDK010000015.1, read as the reverse complement.
TGGACCACATCGAGCGCAAGAGCCTCAACCTCGACGGCCTGACCACGCTGGTCCTCGACGAAGCCGACGAGATGCTGCGCATGGGCTTCATCGACGACGTGGAGTGGATCCTCGAGCACACGCCCGCCGAGCGCCAGACCGCTCTGTTCTCGGCCACCATGCCGGACGCCATCCGCCGGGTTGCTCACCGCTACCTGCGCGACCCGAAGGAAGTGAAGATCAAGGCAGCCACTGCCACCGTCTCCACCATCCGCCAGCGCTTCCTGCAGATTGCCGGCGCCCACAAACTCGACGCGCTGACCCGCATCCTCGAGGTCGAGGACGACTTCGACGCCGCCATCGTCTTCGTACGCACCAAGACCGCCACTGTCGAACTGGCGGAGAAGCTGGAAGCCCGCGGTTACGCCGCCGCCTGCCTGAACGGCGACATGACCCAGCAACTGCGCGAGCGGGTCATCGAACAGCTCAAGAACGAAACCCTCGACATCGTCGTCGCCACCGACGTGGCCGCCCGCGGCATCGACGTGCCACGCGTCAGCCACGTCATCAACTACGACATCCCCTACGACACCGAAGCCTACGTGCACCGCATCGGCCGTACCGGCCGCGCCGGGCGCGCCGGCAACGCGATCCTCTTCGTCGCTCCGCGAGAGAATCACCTGCTGCGCCAGATCGAGCGCGCCACCCGCCAGCCGATCGAACTGCTCAAGCTGCCGAGCCGCGAAGCCGTCGCCGACAAGCGCGTCGCGGCCTTCCGGCAACAGGTTTCCGAGGTGCTGGAATCGGAGGATCTGAATTTCTTCCTCGACGTGATCGCCGGCATGGAAGAAAAGCACGACGCCAGCATCCACGAGATCGCCGCCGCACTGGCCTTCCTGGCCCAAAAGGACCGCCCGCTGCAGATGCCGGACACCGGCCGGCCCGACATTGCCCAGCTCGCCGCTGGCAAGCCCGAGCCCCGCGCGCCGCGCGACGCCCGCGAGCCGCGCGAGAATCGCGGCCAGATCCTCGAGCGACGTCGCGATTTCGCCGAAGGCCGGCTGGCCCGTTACCGCATCGACGTGGGTCGCGAGCACATGGCCTCGCCGAAGGACATCGTCGGCGCCATCGCCAACGAGGCCGGCATCGAGAGCCGCTTCATCGGCCAGATCAATCTCTTCGAGGACTACAGCACGGTCGAACTTCCGGCCGATCTGCCCAACGAAGTGATCCAGATCTTGCGCCGCGCACGGGTCCGTCAGCAGCCGCTCAACATCCGCCTGGCCAGCCCTGAGGAAGCCAGCCGCGAACGTGGCCGTCCGGGCCCCGGCGGCCGTGGCGCGCCGCCTAAAAAGCCCTTCCGCAAGGAAGGCTTCAACCGTGACGGCGGCAACAACTTCAATCGCGATGGCGGAGGCGGCTTCAAGGCACGCAAGCCGAAGCCCTGACCCATCCAGGCTTCATTCGAACCCAAGGCCATCGACGACCTCCCTAAGCGGCGCAAAGCAGCCCTCGTCGATGGCCCGGCCGACCTCGTGGACCATGATCTCCGGCGTCTTCGCGACCGGAACAACGCCCCGACAAGGACGCAAGCGTCAATTGCTCAAGAGGCATTTCGCTCCCCTGAACGTCCTATCCACAACAGATTTAACGGCCCCTACACAGCGAAAAGAAGCGCCGGCTTCCGTTGCATTCGCCCCACACTCTTGCAAACCGTCCTTCGTGAAGCCTGCAAGCGTCTGATAAAATGAAAAATTACCGTCATCACCTGGTAACAATCACACATGTTCGGACGCCTGCTGCCCCAAGAGGGGCGCTTTTTTGAACTCTTCAACAGCCACGCGGAACAGATCGTCCGCGGTGGTGAAGCCCTTGTCGCGCTGATGGAGGATCTCGACGGCGCGGAACAACACATCGCCAACATCGAGGCGATCGAACAAGCGGCGGACAAGATCACCCACGAGACCATTGCACAGCTTCACAAGAGCTTCATCACGCCGCTCGACCGCGACGAGATCCATGGTCTCATCAATGCCATGGATGACATCCTCGACACCGTCCAGGACGTCGCCGAGTGCACCACGCTTTATCACATCCAGCGCATCACCCCCGAAGCCCTGCAACTGGCCAACGTGAGCCTGTCCTGTTGCACGCGGGTCAAGATCGTCGTCGGCTTGATCGCCAATATGGACAACGCCAGTGCGATCCTGCAAACCTGCCAGGAGATCGACCGCCTCGAAACGGACGCCGACCGCATCATGCGCGGCGCCATGTCCAAGCTCTTCCGTGACGAGCGCGATGCACTGCAGGTCATGAAGCTCAAGGCTATCTACGAGCAGCTCGAATCCATCACCGATCGCTGCGAGGACGTCGCCAAGATCGTCGAAGGCATCGTGCTCGAAAACGCCTGAGCGCTTCCATGGAACACGTACAGATCGGCCTGTGGGTCATCGCAGGGCTCGTCATCGTCGCCCTGCTGTTCGATTTCATGAACGGCTTTCACGACGCCGCGAACGCCATCGCCACCGTCGTATCCACCGGCGTGCTCAAGCCCCATCAGGCCGTGGCCTGGGCCGCCACCTTCAATTTCATCGCGCTGTTCGTCTTCCAGCTGAAGGTGGCCAGTACCGTCGGTAAGGGCATCATCGATCCATCTGCGGTGGATCACTACCTGGTCTTCGGCGCCCTTGTCGGGGCCATCGCCTGGAACATCGTCACCTGGTACTACGGCATCCCGTCGAGTTCCTCCCATGCTCTCATCGGCGGCATCGTCGGCGCAGCCATCGCCAAGGCCGGCAACACCGACACCCTGATCGGCGCAGGCATCTGGAAGACCGTCTCCTTCATCATCATCTCGCCGCTGTTCGGCTACATACTCGGCTCGCTGATTCTCGTCATCGTCGCCTGGGTGTGCCGGAACAAGACGCAGCGCAGGGTGGACAAATGGTTCCGACGGCTACAGCTCGTCTCGGCGGGCCTGTACAGCCTCGGGCACGGTGGCAATGATGCGCAGAAGACGGTCGGCATCATCTGGATGCTCCTGATCGCCTCCGGCATGACGGCCCAGGGCGATCCGGTCCCGATGTGGGTCGTTGTCCTGTGTTACATGGCCATCGGCCTCGGCACCCTGTTCGGTGGCTGGCGTATCGTCAAGACCATGGGGCAGCGCATCACCAAGCTCAAGCCGGTGGGCGGTTTCTGTGCCGAGACCGGCGGCGCGATCACACTGTTCATTGCGACTGCAATGGGGGTCCCAGTGTCTACGACCCACACCATCACCGGGGCCATCGTCGGTGTCGGCTCTGTGCGCCGCACGGCCGCCGTGCGCTGGGGCGTCGCCGGCAACATCGTATGGGCCTGGATCCTGACCATTCCCTGCTCGGCACTCATCGCCGCCGGCGGCTACTGGCTAGGCCGCGGCCTGCTGTAAGCAGCGCAGTAACTTGACGGCCGCGAAGAGAAGTCCGATCCTCGCGGCCGTCAATACATTTGGCCCCGCCCAAATCATGCCCGCTCCCACCCTGAGACAGCAAAAGACCTTTGCCGCCATCCGCATCGTCGGTGGCTTCGCAGCAGCCACCGTGCTCGGCTACTCCTTCATCACCAACGTCCTGGCCGGCCAACCGGCGGAAGGCCCGGTACTCCTGACCGGCGTCATGGCACTGCTGGGCCTCGGCTACGCGGCCTACTACACCCGCAGCCTCGGGCGTATCGCCGCGGCCGAAAAGCAATCGCAACAACCGTGATCCGAGCGCCAGCCACGCTGGGAGGGCTGCTGACCAGCCTCATCCTGCTCGCCGGCTGTGCCACCAGCAACGCGCCGGTCGAATCCCGCCCCTCACCGAGACTTCCGCCCCCAACAGAGTCCCCTGCACAGGCACGACCACTCCCCGCCCCCGACCTGGCCCGCCCGACTCCGCAAACGTTACCCGCAGCCCCCCCGGCCGCACCGCCTCCTGTCGTGACGCGCGCGCCCCAGGCAGTGCCCCCCACCCCTGCGCCCTACCTTGGCGAGCGGGAAGGCCGCGCATTGGTAGCCCGCTTCATCCCTCCCGGAACCAAGGATCGCGACGGCTGGGCCGCCGACATCTTCACGGCTTTCTCGACGCTACGCATCCCTCCCACGCCGGACAACATCTGCGCCGCCATCGCGGTCATCGAGCAGGAGTCCAGCTTCCAGGCCGACCCTGTGGTACCCGGCTTGTCGAAAATTGTCTGGAAGGAGATCGATAGCCGGCGAGAGCGTGTGCACCTGCCCAAGCTGCTGGTCGACACCGCGTTCCTGAAGACATCCCCGGACGGCCGCAGCTACAAGGCACGAGTGGACGCACTGCGCACCGAGAAGCAGATGAACGCCCTCTTCGAGGACATGATCTCCGAACTGCCCAACGGCAAGTCGCTTCTCGGTGGCTACAACCCGGTGCGCACCGGTGGCCCGATGCAGGTCAGCGTGGCTTTTGCCGAGGAACAGGTGCGGGAGAAACCCTACCCCTATCCGCGCCCGGGCAGCGTGCGTTCCGAGGTGTTCACCCGCCGCGGAGGGGTCTATTTCGGCATCGCGATCCTGCTTGACTACCCGGCGCCCTACAGCAAGATCCTATATCGCTTTGCAGACTTCAACGCCGGCCGCTACAGCAGCCGCAACGCGGCGTTCCAGAATGCACTGGTCCGTCTGAGCGGGCAGCAGATGGCGCTCGACGGCGACCTGCTGCGCTACGTCGATGGCGCGCCATCGTCGGAGCCCAGCACCACGCAGACTGCCTTGCAGGCCCTCGCGGGACGGCTGGGCATGTCCCGCCCAGAAATACAGCGCGACCTGCGCCTTGAAAAGAGCTGGCAGTTCGCCCAGACCCAGCTGTACAACCGCGTCTTCAATCTGGCGGAAGCATCCAGCCCACGCCTGCCGCGGGAAATGCTGCCGATGATCGACCTCAAGAGCCCGAAGATCCAGCGCAAACTTACTACCGCCTGGTTTGCCGAGCGGGTGGATGGCCGCCACCGCACGTGCCTGGGACGCAATCCCTCGACTCTGCCCTGAGCAAACCTCACATACGCATTCCTTGATCCGGCCCATACGGAAAAGTACGGACCGGCTTTACAATCGAGTACAGCTTGGGCCGCGCCAGCGTGGTCTAATCTGAACTAAAACGATTACCAAGGGAGAAAAGTAGATGAGTTTCCAGGAGCAATACGCAGCCAAGCGCACCACTGCAGTCGAAGCGATTCGTCATGTGCACAATGGCGACACCATCGTCGTGCCGACCGCCGTCGCCGAACCGCCCGCCCTGCTTGGCGCACTGTCCGAGCACCGTCGCGACTTCCGCGACGTGAAGGTTTCGCAGATCCTCTCCGTACGCAAGTTCGGCTACCTCGACCCGACTACCGCAGAGCATGTCCGCCACGTTGCCTACTTCTTCAGCGGCGCCACCCGCCCTGGCTTCCGCGAAGGCGTCGTGGACTTCACGCCCAGCTACTTCTCGGAAATGCCACAGCTGATCGATCGCGGCCTGATGCCGGCAGAGGTCGTGTTCACGCAGGTTTCGCCGATGGACAAGCATGGCTACTTCTCGCTGGGCATCGCCGCTGACTACACGATGGCCGCGATCCGCAAGGCGCGTGCGGTGATTGTCGAGGTGAACCCGAACGTGCCGTATTCTTTCGGCAACTGCCACCTGCACATCTCCCAGGTCACCGCGCTGGTCGAAAACGAGGAGCCCATCCTGGAAGTCGGACTGCCGACCATCGGGCCTGTCCAGGAAGCCATCGGCAAGTACGTCGCCGACCTCATCGACGACGGCTCCACGCTGCAGATCGGCTACGGCGGCATTCCCGACGCGGTGGTAATGCAGTTGACCCACAAGCACGACCTGGGCATCCACACCGAGATGATCGGTGACGGCATCCTGACCCTCATCGAGGCCGGCGCGGTCACCAACCGCCGCAAGAACTACCTGCCCAACAAGATGGTCGCGACCTTCGCACTCGGCTCCAAAAAGCTCTACAACTGGATGGACCGCAACCCGATGTTCGAGATGCATCCGGTGGACTACACCAACGATCCCTACCTCGCCGGCCAGAACGACAACCTCATCGCCATCAACGCGACGCTGGAAATCGACTTCCTCGGCCAGTGCGGTTCCGAGAGTCTCGGCCCGATCCCCTACTCCGGTACCGGGGGCCAGTCTGACTTCGTGCGCGCGGCAAACCGCTCGAAGGGCGGCAAAGCCTTCATCGTGCTGCCTTCCACCGCCAAGGATGGAGCAATCTCCCGCATCGCGCCGACCCTCACGCCGGGCACTCACGTGTCCACCAGCAAGAACGACATCAACTACGTGGTCACCGAGTACGGCGTCGCGCAACTGCGCGGCAAGACGGCGAAGCAGCGTGCTCAGGCCCTGATCGGCATCGCCCACCCGGATTTCCGCGCCGAACTGACTACCGCAGCCAAGAAGATGCACCTGCTATAACGCACAAAAGGCCGTTCCGGTAAAACACCGGAACGGCCTTTCAGCAGATCTGACCTGCAGGCATCAACTAACCGCGAGTCAGCGTCCCCGGACGCCGTCTCGCGGTTTTCATTTAGGGGATCTCGTACTCCAGCTCGAACTTGGCACCATCATCCAGGCCCAGCACCTCGACCAGATAAGGCATCACTTTCTTCAGCATTTCCGGCAGGGTCCACGGCGGATTGATGACAAACAAGCCACTGCCATGCATTCCAAATCCGTCCTCGGAGGGCTTCTGTACATCCAGGCTCACATTCAGCCAGCTGTTGATCGGCAGGCGCTTGAGCTTGTCGGGCAGCTCCCGCGACTGCATGGACTGTAGCTTCGGATACCACACCACATAAGTACCCGTCGCAAAACGGCGCAGGCTCTCCTTCAGCATCGAGATCACCGTCCGATAGTCGGTCTTAACCTCATACGGGGGGTCGATCAGCACCAGCGCCCGACGGGTCGGCGGCGGCAGGAAGGCATTGATCCCCGTGAAGCCGTCCTGCTCGAGGACCAACGCCTTGTTCCCCATGTTTTCAACGGCCTGCTGAAGCAGCCGGCTATCGGCCGGGTGCAGCTCGAACAACCTCATCCGGTCATCCGGTCGCAACACTGCTGCCGCGCAGCAGGGCGAGCCGGGATAGAGGCGCAGACGGCCGTCCGTGTTCAGATCACGCACCACCTTCAGATACTCGCGCAGCTCCTTCGGCACATCCTTGCGACCAAGAAGGCGGGCAACCCCCTCCTCGTACTCCGCGTTCTTGCGGGCAAAAACCTCTTCCAAGGAATAACAACCCGCACCGGCATGGGTATCGATGTACCAGTAGGGCTTGTCCTTCTGGTTGAAGTATTCGAGCAACTGGACTAGCACGAAGTGCTTGAGCACATCGGCGTGGTTGCCGGCATGGAAGGCGTGGCGGTAACTCAGCATGTTGGGGACGCCCGACAACGGGAACAAAAGATCAGGGGGGCGATGCTAACACCTCGCCCGCCCCGCCGCCTCAACGGCGATCACTCCGGCGCATCGTACTTGCGGCGCGAGCCGCGAAAACGCTCAACCGGGTACTTAGCCGCATTTTTCGCCAGCTTGGCCCGAGTCGCAGCCTCAAGGTCAATACCGGCCCGATCCGCAATCAGCAGCAGATACAGCAGGACATCCGCGCATTCGTCCTCCAGCGCCTCCCGCCCGTACAGATCGGATGGCAAAGCCGCAATTTCATCGTCGCTCTTCCATTGGGTCAGCTCGAGCAGTTCGCCCGCCTCCAGATTGAGGGACACGATCAGATTGCGCAGCGAGTGAAACTGGGCCCACTCCCGCTCATCCCGAAAGGCACACACCAAGCCCCGCAATTCATCCAGATCAGCCATCCGACTCCCCCTTGATCCAGCCTTGAAACACCATTGAATCGCCACTCACACGCCCGCCAGGCGGGCCATTCCTGCCGCCCGGCATCTTTCGATGCAGCGCTAAGCCCTTATTTCGCCACGGGAAATGTATCAAAATACTACGCTTTCCCCTTGCGCTCGACTGTCACCCTGTTATTATGGCGCGCTCTTTGGCCGGCCATTCGGCGGCACGGCCGAGATTCAACTAAAACAGGAAAACACATGCCGATTTACCGCCTAGGAGAGCGCGCTCCACAACTGGAAGAGGGGGTCTGGATCGCAGAAAACGCCACCGTCATCGGTGACGTGCGGCTCGGCGCCAATGTCAACGTGTGGTTCGGCGCGATTCTGCGCGGGGACAATGACCCGATCACGGTCGGCGAAAATACCAATATCCAGGACGGCGCGGTGCTTCACACCGACGACGGCGTACCCCTCGATATCGCCCACGACGTCACGGTCGGCCACAAGGCCATGCTCCACGGCTGCAAGGTCGGGGAAGGCACGCTGATCGGCATCAACGCCGTCGTCCTCAACCGTGCCGTCATTGGCAAGCACTGTCTTATCGGCGCCAACTCCCTGATCCCCGAAGGCAAGGTCATCCCCGACCGCTCCCTGGTCTGCGGTTCGCCTGGACGGATCATCCGGGAACTGACCGATCACGAAATCAGCCGCCTGAAGGCCAGCGCCGACGGTTACGTGAAGAACGCACTCCGCTACCAAGCGGAACTGGTCGAACTCAAGGACGAATAAGGCCAGCCCGCGGAGCGCCGTGCCGCGGACTGCCTAGAACACAGTCAGCATCACCGGCTGGTGGTCGGACGCTGCGGTAGCCTGGTTGACCGCTACCGCATCGACCTTGTCCACCAGGTCGACACTGACAAAAAAGAAATCGCAGCAGTAAGGCCTGTCGGGCCACTCAGCGCCATTCAACCCGACGGTGCTCAAATGCGGGATTTCCCCGTAGCAGGCGGGCCAGGCATCGGCCCACTCGGGCCCAGCCTCTCCGGCAAGCGTCATGTGATAGTAGGCCTGACTGCCCGGCTCGCAATTGAAGTCGCCGCAGACGATCGCCGACAGCGGGCGGGGCCAGCTGCGGAAGGGCGAATCATCCTCTCTGTCGTCGCCGGCTTCAGCGCTTTCAACGACCTCCCTCACCCCGGCCTGCAGACCGCGCAAGGCATCGATCTGCGCCGTGCGCTGCAGTTCCGAGTAATACTCCAGATGCGTGTTGAGCACCCGCACCGGGCCAGCCGGCCCGCTTATCACGAGTTCCAGGCAGACCCTCTGCATACTCGGCACTCCCGCATCCAGCGGGCGCGGCAGGCTGTGGCGCAACACCTGTCCGACAGGGAGCCGTGACAGCGTGAGATTGCCGAACAGATTCCGCCCTCCGACCTCGTCCGGCACATCAACGCCAGCGGCGAAGTGCGCGCTGTAGCCCGGAAAGGCGGCGGCCAGCACCGCCACCTGATCCTGCGGCGCCGGCCCCTGCAGCCCAGCAAAGCCGACCGCTACCTCCTGCAGGCACAACACATCGAAGTCACCCAGCATGCGGATGGCCGAGATCGTGCGGGCGAGGTTCACCTCGCCATCAGCCCCCCGCCCCCACTGAATGTTCCAGCTCAATACCTTCATCGACAAACCTGTGTTCTCCATGATGCCCGCCCATTCTCAACAAACTCCCGGGTCGGTTTTCTGCAGGATAGCAAGGCTGCCGGCGCGCTTCTCTCCCTATCCTCGCTGCTCTGTGCTCAAATCCCGAAATGCGCTCAGGTGAGCAAGCAAAACAGGATTTATTTCACGGCAACGCTCTGGGTACAAAGCCAGCTGGCCTCTAAAGTGGCAAGCGTAGATGCCGTTAAACTTGCCGATTCCGTCATACCTCAAAGCCCATGAGCACCCCACAGGAACTCGTCGCCTGCGTCGAGAAGCTCGCCAGCCTGCCGGCGATCTATCACCGGATCCGAGACATCGTCGACGATCCGGACAGCTCGGTGCAGCAGCTGGCCGAAACCGTTTCCAGCGACGCGGCCGTCACTGCCCGCGTGCTCCGCATCGTCAACAGCGCCCTCTATGGCTTCCCAGGCAAGGTGGAAACGGTCGTTCGCGCGGTCAACTTGATGGGCATGCAGCAGATCCACGACCTCATCCTCAGCACGACGGTGATTTCAGCCCTGTCCTCAATCCAGCCGCCACACATGCCCTTGATGCGGTTCTGGAAGGGTTGCGTGTTCCGCGGCCTGGCGGCCCGCTCGGCAGCGCGGCAGCTGGGGGTCGGCGACCCTGAACGCTTGTTTATCGAAGGCCTGCTGGCCGACATCGGCCACCTGGTGATGTTCCAGGCCGTGCCCGACCTTTGCCGGGCTGCCTTTGAACAAGTGCATGAAAGCGGCCTGCCGCTGCACGAAGCCGAGCAATCCATCATCGGCTGCAACCATGCGGAGGTCGGCGCCGCACTGGCATCGGCATGGAACCTGCCCGCCAGCTTCGCAACGGTCATTGGCGCTCAGCTGATGCCAGCCCTGGGTGGCTCCCATGCCACCGAGGCCGCCCTGCTGCATGTCGCCAACCATGTGCTGGCGACCGAAGACCTGGATCACGCCGACGATGCCGCGCTGGCGCTGCTGGATCCGGTAGCGGCTGCGCGCCTCGACATGGACACGACGCAACTCGCCGCCATCCGCGCCCAAGCACGCAACGAATCGCCGGCAGTCATTGCGCTCTTCTTCCCGACTCAGCTCTGAGTCCGTCAGCGGCGCCCAGGCCAACGACAACCAGGCACGCAACCGCATGACCTACGCCACACGGGAGCGGCCCGCTATAGCCCGCCGGCCATGAGGCCAGCGGGGCGCCACAGGCATTTTTCCTAGCTGGTCCGGCTCCTAGAACTCCGCGTGAAAGCGCAGTGCAAAGAAATTTGCCGGCCCTCGGTCGGCGTTGTAACCCGGGTTCCACATGCGCTGCGCGTCCGCTGTCACATAGACGCTCTTCCAGAGATTGAGGCTGTAGTAGGCCTCGATGACCTGTTCCGGCTGATAGTTCAGACCGCCGTCGCCGAGGAAGAAGGATAGCCCCCCCGCTTCCAGATAGCGCCGACGATCCAGGGACAAGGCGTTGCGGGCATAGGCGACGCCTACAGTGTCAGCGGCCCGCCCCCAACGGCTGCCTTTCAGGGACAGGCCGGTTCCGATGGAGCTGTCGGTCTCGGTGAACGCAAAGGTCTCGCTGCGTCCGTCGGCCTTCATCGCACGCAGGAAAAAACCCAGATCTGCGGAGATCGCCTGTTCCAGGTTGATGCCCAGGCCGAACTTGATCTGGTCCCCATGGCGCACGGCCAGGATTGCCTGTGGATCCGCATCCGGATTGGCACGCAGATAAGCCAGCGCATCATCGAAACGGGCCAGCCGGGCCCGGTTTCGCCAGGCCAGCACGCGGAGTTTGCCGGGTTGGCCGTACAGCGTGTGGGCGCGCTCCACCTCTATCTGGTCGCCATAGTGTTTGCCGATGCGCGAATCGATGGGAAGCATGTTGGGCTCCTGCGGGCCGGTCATCCGGCCGATGCGCACAGCCCAGTCATCCTGATACCACTCGAGCGTATAACCCCAGCCGAAACCTCGTGCATCAGCGGCGTAGTCGTAGGCCAGCGGCGCCATGAAGGCAGCGTTCATGAAATGGACACGGGGGTCCTTGGCGTAGACGTTATCGTCAAAAACATCGAGCAACGAAAAATTACCGACAGTCAGCACCACCCGGTTCTTGTCCACGAAACCGGCCATCTGGTTCAGGTCGCCCTCTTGATGTTCCTGCTCACCGCCCAGCCCCCAGGTCTGGCGCAGGAACAGGCGCTGGCGGTACGACTTCGGACGGGAACCGGCGGTCCGCGTCAATTCCCCGTTCGTGAACGCAGCAGTACCCTCCAGGTTTGAAAACGGTCGTCCCTGGGTCTCTTCCCCGTTGAAGTACAGTTCGCCCCCCCTCCATGGTCGGAAGCCCAGGAAGGCTGTCGCCGTTGCCGTGTAGCTCTTGTCGTGGTCGGCGGTCAGACTGTTGCGGCCGCTGTAGTCCGCATGGAATGCCGGCTTGTTCTGCCACACATAAGTCGTCTGAAAACGTGCAGTCCACGTCTCGGTGTCTTGTGATTCAGCACTTGCTTGCCCTGGTGCAACCAGGCCGGCGAGCAGGCCGAGGGCCAATGCAGACAATGACCGGCGTCCCCTGCAGCGGGGGCCGGCGAAAGAATGGATACGCATAGGATTCAATCCGACAAGCGGTCGGAAACGGGACGTCGCCCGGCTCCGTGGGATGAAGGGTCGGTGGATTGTATGACTGTAATGTTACGGTTCATGGATCCGGCGCAAGGCACCGGCCCCACGCACGCTCAGTCCGTCAGATGGCCGAGGATGGGATTGAGCATGGCCGCGCCAAGGCGCTTGCTGCGCTCGCCGTTCCAGCCATTCAGACCATCAGGGAGGTTGGCATTGTCCTTGAACGGCATTTCCAGGGTCAGGGAGACGCAACCAAAGCTGTGGGCCACCCACTTCGAGGCCAGGCTCAGCAACTCGTCCTTGAAACGCCCGTTGAGATAGCCGTGCTCGGTCTGGAAATCCGGGCTCACCACCTGAAAACGCTCGACGAAACGCGCCTGGCGGCGCTTCTGCTCATCCGAGAAGCCTGGCACCTCCTCCGCGCTCGAGAAGAACACATAAGGCAGAGCCTCATCTCCGTGGATATCGAGGAACAGGTCGATGCCGCTCGCTTCCATCGCCTGGCGCACCAGCAATACCTCAGGGCTACGCTCGATACTCGGGTCGCGCCATTCGCGGTTGAGGTTGGCCCCGGCTGCATTGGTGCGCAGATTGCCGCGAATCGCCCCATCCGGATTCATGTTCGGCACGATGTACAGTACCGCATGTTCGCGGATCCGGCGGGCGACCGGATCCGCCGCGTCGAGCAGACGCTCCAGCAGACCTTCCACAAACCACTCCGCCATGCTCTCACCCGGATGCTGGCGCGCGATGATCCACACCGGCCTCTTGCCCGGCGCAGCACGGCCAACAGTGACCAGGTCCAGGTCGCGCCCATCCACCGTCGCCCCCAGGTTGCTCACCGATGCGAACGGCGACATTTCGACCTGCCCCAGCAGGTCCAGGTGGCGCTCGTGGGAATACGGCTCGAAGTACGCGTAGTAGACGCTGTTGCGTTCGGGCTTATGCTCGACGATCAACTGCCCGTTTTCGTAACGGGTCGAGCTGATGCGGAACCAGTGGCGGCGGTCGTAGGAGGCCACGCAGCGGTAATCCAGCCAACCGTCCGGGTAAGCCGCGTCGGCAGCGTTCTCGAACACCATCCGCACATCCTGCCCGGCCGCGCCGTGCAGGCGGAAATGGAACCATTGGCGGAAGGCCCCTTCGCCCGTCACGCCCTGGTCGGCACGCAGGCGCAGGCGGATGTCGTCGGGTCGCTCCACGGACAGCGCCTCGATGGCGCCGGAATCGAAATTGCTGCTGATTCTGAGAGTCATGACTAAGTTCAGGTCAGGAGTTGGGTCACCGCATACAGCACCAGACCGATGAGGCCGCCGACGAAGGTGCCGTTGAGGCGGATGAACTGCAGATCGCGACCGACGCTGACTTCGATCTCGCGCACGAGATCTTCGTCGTTCCAGGCTCGCACGGTGCTTGCGATATGGCGGGCCAGGCCAGCACGCAGTTCCGGTGCCAGGCTTTCCACTGTTTTTTCCAGATGCTCGTTGAGGGAGTCGCGCAGCGCTTCGTTGGCCGCCAGGCTGGTGCCCAGCGCCCCGGCCGCCGACGCGATGCGCTGGCGGATCATCGAATCCGCACTGGCCATGTCGCGCCCCAGCCAGGCACGCAGTTCGTCCCACAGATCCCGCAGATACGTGCCGACAGCCGGGTGAGCGAGAAACTCCCGCTTCATCTGGTCCACCTGGGCCCGGAAGGCCTCGTCGCTCTTGAGGCGCCCGATGTAGCGGTTCACCACCTCGTCAAAAGCCGCTCGGCGCGGATGCTCTGGATTGGACGCAATGTCGTCGAGCAGACCATGCACGCCGGCAACGATGCCGGTCGCCACCTTGTCGCCGAGTTCGGTTGGATCGATGCCGACGAAGCCGAGGGTCGCGACCACCTTCGGATACTCCCGCGCCGCCACATCCAGGATCATTCCGGCGAAACTGTGCCGCACGCCCGGCTCATCCAGCCACTGGACCAGCTTGTGGATGCCCTCATCAAGCAGGGCCTGGTGCCGGCCACCCTGCGTCAGCGCATCAAGGATACCGCCCATGCTATCGGCCAGGTCCAGACTACCCGCCCGCCGCCGCAGCGCATGCAACGCAAGCCTGCGGACCCGCGGATCGTCCATGAAATCCAGCGACTCAGCCATCACCACCACCAGGCGCTCCGCGAAGATGGCTGCGTTCTTCGGGTCCTGCAGCCAGCCAGCCAGCTTCTCGGCCGGGTTGGCACCGCGCAAACGGGCCACCAGCGATGCGGTATCGAGGAACTTGTCGCGGATGAACTCAGCGATGTTGTCGGCCAGGCGTGCCTTGTTGCGCGGCAGGATCGCGGTGTGGGGAATTGGCAAACCGAGGGGATGACGGAACAAGGCCACGACAGCGAACCAATCCGCCAACGCACCAATGGTGGCGGCCTCGGCAAACGCCGCCACCCACGGCCAGCCCTGATGCCGGGCCAGTATGAACAAGGCCGCGACAGCGATCAGCGCCGCCACGGCAACACCCTTCATGCGCGCCAGCTGCGCGATCTTCTGGGGATTCGCCACAGTCAGCCTCCGTCAATCCTGGCGCCGCCGGAAGACCCAGCGGTCGGCGTCGGAAGCCTCGGCGGCAAAAGCGTAGCCATCCAGATCAAAGTCCTTCAGCTGCTCCACCTGCTCCACCTGCTGGGTGATCGCATAGCGGGCCATCAGGCCGCGGGCCCGCTTGGCGTAAAAGCTGATGATCTTATAGCGCCCGCCCTTCCAGTCTTCAAAACCGATGTTGAGCAGGCGGCCCTTGAGTTGGGCCGGCTTGACCGACTTGAAATACTCCTCCGAGGCCAGATTGACCAGCACCGGCTCACGTCCCGCCGCTTCGTCCCGCGCCAGCAGACGGTTGAGCGCCTCGGTCTGGGTCATGCCCCAGAAGGCGTACAGATCCTTGCCGCGCCCGTTCTTGAAACGGGTACCCATCTCCAGGCGATAGGGTTGCATCAGGTCCAGTGGCTTCAGCAGACCATACAGGCCGGACAAGATGCGCAGGTGCGACTGAGCGTAGTCCAGCTCGGCTTCACCAAGGCTGCGCGCATCGAGTCCATCGTAGACATCGCCGTTGAAGGCCAGCACGGCCGGCTTGGCATTGCCAGGCGTGAACGGCCGCGACCACTCGGCATAACGGGCGACGTTGAGCGCCGCCAACTGATCGGACAAGTCCATCAGCTTCGCGACCTCGGCATGGGACAGCTCACGCAGGCCGGCGATCAGTTCGGCCGCGTCGTCCAGGTAATCGGGTTCAGTAAAGCGCGGGGTGGTGGGTGGCGTCTCGTAGTCGAGCGCCTTGGCGGGGGACAGCACGAAAATCATGGGGACGACCTGAATTCTGGAATGCCGCGATTCTACTGCCTGCCGGCCTCATTTCGGGTACGAGATCGGCCGTGATCCGGCGCACCGCAGCACTCTCAGGGCAAGGGCTCAAGGTGGGTCGTCACTTCGGTGCCCGGCAAGGCCTTGCCGAGCGCTTCCTCTATCTCGTCGAGCAGATCATGCCCTTGCCGGACGCTCCACTCCCCCGGCACCAGCACCACCACCTGCAGGAAGGACGACGCACCCGCCCGGCGGGTACGCAGGCCCTGGAAAGCCACGCCGCGACGATGGAAGGATTCGAGCACGCCGGTGGCCCGCTCCACCGCGGCCCGATCCATGCTGCGATCCATCAGGCCGTCCACCGACTCGCGCAACAGGTGCCAGGCTTCCAGCGTGATGTGCAGGCCGACGGCAATCGCGATCAGCGGGTCGAGCACCAGCCAACCGGTAAGCGCGACCAGCGTGACACCGGCAATCACACCCACGGACGTCCATACGTCGGTCATCAGATGGCGGGAGTCGGCCCGCAGCGCGATCGAGTCGAAACGCTCGCCGGCCCGGCCGAGCACGCGGGCCACGATGAAGTTGATGAAGGTCGCGGCCGCAGACCAGGCCAGCCCCCAACCGGCCGACTCTATCGGGGCGGGGTAAATCAGGCGCTCCACCCCAGCCCAGATGATTGCCACCGCAGCGCCGAGAATCAGGATGCCTTCGAAGCCGCTGGAAAAGTACTCAGCCTTGCCGTGCCCGAAGGGGTGGCGCCGATCCGGTGGGTCCCGCGTGACCAGGATCATCCACAGCGCGAAGGTGGCGCCCGCCAGGTTGACGAAGGACTCCAGCGCGTCGGACAGCAGGCCCACCGAACCGGTCAGCCACCAGGCCAGCGTCTTCAGGCCGATCGTCGCCACTGCCGCGGCGATGGACAGCCACGCGAAGTGATGCCGCTCCAAGCGGCCGTTATCAATCACGCCTCAACCACGCTCCACGTCAGTGACGCCCTTGACCTCCCGGATCAGCGTGACTGCCCGCTGGATCTGGTGCACACCCTGCACCTCCAACGTGAAGCGCATGCGCGCGGCGCCCTTGCGGCTGAGGGTATTCACGGCGATCACGTTGAGCTTTTCCCGCGACAGGACTTCGGAGATATCGCGCAGCAGGCCCTGCCTGTCCATCGCATGGACCAGCACATCCACCGGGAAGACCGCGATGTCCTTGGCGACATTGGAAGCCTCGCCCCACTGGGCGCTGATCAGCCGCTCCGGATGCAGGCGCACCAGCTCCTGGAAATCCCGGCACTCGACGCGGTGGATGGACACGCCACGACCGCGGGTCACATAGCCCTGAATCGCGTCTGGCGGTGCTGGCTTGCAGCAGCGCCCGAGGGACGTCATCAGCTTGCCGACCCCGACGATCAGAATGGTGTCGCTGGCATCGCCGGAATGACTTTGGCCAATGACCACTTCCGGCGTCTCCGGCAAGTCATCCACGGAATCGGCGCCACGCAGCGCTACCTGGATCGCCCGCGGCCCGACCTCGCCACGGCCGGCTGCAATGAACAGTGCCTCCGGATTCTTGAAGCCCAGGCGCGTCGCCAGGTCCTCGAGATTGACCTGCCCGTGCCCTTCCCGCTGGATCTCCTTGGTCAGCACGCTACGGCCACGGACCAGCAGTTCCTCTTCTTCCAGCGCGCTGAAGTACTGCTTGATCTTCTGGCGCGCCCGCGGCGTAGCCACATAATTTTGCTGCAGGTTGAGCCAGTCGCGGGAGGGCCCGCCCTCCTTGGTGGACATGATCTCCACCGTCTGGCCGTTTTCCAGCGGCGTGTTGAGGGTCACCAGCTGGCCATTGACCTTGGCGCCTCGGCAACGGTGGCCGAGGTCCGTATGCACGCGGTAAGCGAAGTCGATCGGCGTCGCCCCGCGCGGCAGGTCGATGACCCGCCCCTGCGGCGTCAGCGCATAGATCGTGTCGTCCAGCGAGGCCCGCTTGAACTGCTCCAGCCAGTCCGCCGAATCGGTCACCTCGTCGCGCCACGACAGCAGGCTGCGCAGCAGCGCGATCTTCTCGTCGTACTCGCCGGTTGCCGCGCCGGAACCTTCCTTGTAACGCCAGTGAGCGGCTACGCCGAGCTCGGCATGGTTGTGCATCGCGTGGGTACGGATCTGCACTTCCAGGGCACGTCCGTCCCCGGCATACACGGCGGTATGCAGCGACTGGTAGTTGTTGCCCTTGGGCATCGAGATGTAGTCGTCGAACTCCTTGGGGATCGGCGTCCAGATCTGGTGCACGATGCCCAGCACCGCATAGCAGTCCTTCACCTCGTCCACCAGCACACGCAGCGCGCGCACGTCGTAGATCTGCGAAAAATCCAGACGCTTGGCGCGCATCTTGTTGTAGATGCTGTAGATGTGCTTGGGCCGGCCATAGACCTCGGCCTTGATACCAATGGCCTCCACCTCGCTCTTCAGCCGGGCCACCGCATCGACGATGAACTGCTCACGCTCGACACGCCGCTCATCGAGCATGCGCGCGATGCGCTTGTAGGTTTCCGGCTCAAGGAAGCGGAAGGACAGATCTTCCAGTTCCCACTTGAGCTGCCAGATGCCGAGCCGGTTGGCCAGCGGCGCATAGATGTCGAGGCTCTCACGGGCAATGGACTCACGGATTTTGCCCGCATGGTCGGTAAAGTAACGCAGCGTCTGGGTGCGCGACGACACGCGCAGCAGCACCACGCGGATGTCCTCCACCATCGCCAGCAGCATCTTGCGCAACACCTCGCTCTGGGCGCGGATCTCGGGAGCGCTGGCGGTAGTGGTCATGCGCGTGATGACGCGCAGCCCGTTGAGCTTGCGCAGGCCGTCCACGAGACGCGCCACCCCGTCCCCGAAACGGGTGGCAATCTGTTCTCCGGAGTGATCGAGAACGTCGCCCAGCGCAAAGCACAGGGCCGCAATTCGCGTATCCGCGTCGAGACGCAGGGACGCGACGATCAGCGCTGTACCGAGGGCGTGCTGCCAGATGGGTTCGTTGGTGCCGAGGGTGCGCTCTCCGTAGAGCGGCTGCACCCACTCGAGGGCAACGCCTACGCGGGCGGCATCGTCGGGGCCGAGCCCCTCGCACAATAACTCGACCGCCGAAAACGCGGACACGGACTGGGATATCGAATGTGTAACGGCAACCATGCCGGCATTATCCTATAGGCTGATGCCACAAAGCTTGATCTTCATCGTGTTCGGGTGACCGACGACACGAGGACGCTGCCTTCCTCGCACCGCCGGCCCCTTCGACAGACAACGACCCGCCATGTTCTCCGCCTTCCGCCGCTGGCGCCGTCAGCGCGCCGCCGACCGCATGCAGGTGGCTCCCGCGCAATGGGAGCGCATCGAGCAAAGCCTTCCCTTTCTCGATTTCCTGCCGGCTGAGGATCGCCCGCGCCTGCGCCGCCTAGCCCTGGAGTTTCTTGCCGACAAACAGATCCACGGCGCGGAAGGTGTGAGCATCACTGATGACATGCTGCTGTCCATCGCGCTGCAGGCCTGCCTGCCAATCCTCCACATCGGTCTCGACGCCTACGCCGACTGGGTCGGCATCGTGGTCTATCCAGGCGACTTCATCATTCCGCGTAGCGTCGTCGATGAAGATGGAGTCGTCCACGAATACGATGACGAGGTGCTCGGCGAAGCCTGGGAGGGCGGTCCCGTTCTCCTCTCGTGGTTCGACGGGGAAGCCCAGCCCGCCGGCATCAACGTGGTGATCCACGAATTCGCCCACAAGCTGGACATGGGCAATGGCGAGGTAGACGGTTATCCGGCACTCCCCGCCGACATGTCCGCCAGCGACTGGGCGGCCGCCTTTCAGCCGGCGTTCGACGACTTCTGTCGGCGTGTGGACGATGGCGAAGACTTGCTGCTGGACCCCTACGGAGCGGAACATCCCGCCGAATTCTTCGCCGTCATGAGTGAGGCATTCTTCGAGACGCCTGGACTTCTTAAATCGAACTATCCCGCTGTTTACACGCAGCTTTCCCGTTTTTACAAGCAGGATCCGGCATCCCGTGAAACCCAAACGCAATAAATCCGACAGCACGCCTGCAACAAAACTTTGAAGTCCCCCGCTCCGCTGTCTACAGTGGGTAAGCCGCCTCGGCATTCCTTACCAAGTGTGGAGAGCAATTCATGGCTATTACCTGGATTCTGGTCGCCAATGCGAGTCTTGCCCGCCTGTATGCCAACCTCGGGCCCAAGCAAGGCCTGCAACTCGTCAAGGAAATCGCCCACCCCGCCAGTCGCATGAAGAATTCCGAGCTGTCCTCAGACCGCGCCGGTCAGATGCAGGCCTCCATCAGCGGACATGGCGCCCGGGAACAGCAGACCCCGCCGAAGGAGAACGCCGCCCGCAATTTCGCCCAGAAGCTCGCCAAGGAACTCTACCTCGGGCGCAGTCGCAACCTCTTCGGTCGCGCCATCGTCATCGCACCGCCGTCATTCATGGGCATGCTCAATTCGGTTCTCGACCGACCAACAGCGCAACTGATCACCGACCGCTTTGAGAAGGACTACACCAAGACACCGGAGCCGGCGCTGCGCGATCACCTTGAAGGATGTCTGTTCGTCTGAGCTGACCGCTCAGACTGCAATCTGTCTCCTTTGACCTCCCAGCGCGCCCGTTCGGGTCAGCGCACTTTCAGGCGGCCGCGATGCCCATCGCTGCCGCCTGATTTTTGTCTGCGCGGCGCGAATCGCTCAATCCAGCGCCCAGGTGGCCAAGGGCTGATAGTCCGCGCCATGCGGGGTCATGCGGGACTCCACCAGCACCCACTCGGCGACCGCCCAGTCCGCAGGCTCAAAAACCGGCAGCTCACGGGGCACGTGGGCCTTTCGCAAAAGGGTCATGTGCGGCACGAACTCCGGCCCGCTGACAGGCAAGCCGATCGCCGCTAGCTCCCTGCGAATGTCGGCCGCGAGCTGGGGCAAGGCCGGTGGCGCGTCCGTACACCCGAGCCACAGGATATGGTTGTGGGCCCAGTGGCCGAGCACATCCAACTGCATGCGGAAGCGCGGCGCCCGAAGCCGCCCCAAGGTCGTCAGCAGTTCCGGCAGGCGCTCCTCTCCCACGGCTCCGATGAAGGCCAGCGTGAGATGCAGAGTCTCCCGCCGCATGATCCGCCCACCGCACTCCCGGTGGGCCTCGCCGGCCAGCTGGTGCAGGCGCTCGGCCAAGGCCGGCTCCGGCCACAGGGCCAGGAAGAGCCGGCGGCTTTGTTCAGCCATCCACGCGGGCCAGCAGCGCCACCGCCTGGGCGGCAATGCCCTCACCACGGCCAGTGAAGCCGAGCTTCTCGGTGGTCTTGCCCTTGACGTTGATGGCGGCCTGCTCCACGCCCAGGTCTGCCGCGATGTTGGCGATCATCGCCGGCACATGGGGCAGGATCTTCGGTGCGCGGGCGATCACGGTCGCATCCACGTTGATGGTCTGCCAGCCGGCAGCCCGCGCGGCAGCGGCGGCTTCACGCAGCAGCACGCGGGAATCTGCCCCCTCGAAGCGCGGGTCGGTATCGGGAAAATGCCGGCCAATGTCACCCAAACCCGCCGCGCCGAGAATTGCATCAGTGATCGTATGCAGCAGCACGTCGGCGTCCGAATGGCCCAGCAGCCCGCGGGCGAAAGGAATCGTCACGCCGCCGATGATCAGCGGACGGCCGGGAACCAGGGCGTGGACGTCGAAGCCCTGCCCGATGCGGAACGGAACATTCATGCCTTGCCCTCGCGATGTTGAAGAATCCACTCGGCCAGGTGCAGGTCGAGGGGAAAGGTCACCTTCAGGTTGGTCGGATCGCCGCGCACCAGGCGTGGCTTGAGGCCCATGGCCTCCATGGCACTGGCCTCATCGGTAACGTGGCGGGCATTTTCCAGCGCACGCTTGAGCATCACGTAGCGGAACATCTGCGGCGTCTGGGCCTGCCACAGCCCATCCCGTGGCACGGTCGTAGCGATACGGTGCAGACTGTCTTCCCGCTTCAAGGTATCGGCGACCGGCACGGCCAGGATGCCGCCGACCTCGTCGTGAATCAGTTCGCGCACCAGGTTCTCGATATGCCACGGTGCGAGACACGGCCGTGCTGCGTCATGAACAAGAACCCAGTCGGATTCGGACGTATCATCGGCAATGGCGCGCAGGCCGTTGAGCACGCTGTCCGCCCGGGACGCCCCGCCGCAGAACAGGGGCACCAGACGGTCGCCGAAGCTGCTCCAGTCATGGCGGTCCCATTCCTGATCACCAACCGAAAGGACCACATAGACCCGATCGATCACCGGCGATGCACATAGCACCGCCAGGGTGTGTCGGATCAGAGGCTCACCAAGCAGGGAAAGATATTGTTTGGGCTGTTCGCTGCCCATCCGGCTGCCGCTCCCGGCGGCCGGCACCATCGCATAACAACGGGTTGTAGGATTTCGCATCGCGCGATTCTACTCAATGTCACCCACGATCCTGCCGCTGATTAAGCCGTACGCCTTTTCGGAGAACCCATCATGCTGTTCTCACAAGCCTTCGACACCCGCGAACTGGAAGCCTTGGCCCTCGCCACCGCGATCGGCCTGCTGATGGGACTGGAGCGGGAACGCCGCGCTTCTGCCCTCGCCGGCGTACGCACTTTCGGCCTGACCGGCCTGCTCGGCGCCCTGGCCTCGCTTCTTACCGAACAACTCTCCGAGCCTGCGCTCCTGGTCGGCGGCTTCGCGCTGGTCGCCTGCACGATCATCGCCGCCAACTACCGCCAGCCGGAACCCAATGACCCCGGCACCACCTCGGTCGTCGCCCTGCTGGTGTGCTACTGCCTCGGCGCGATGGTCTGGCTGGGGCACGGGCGGCTGGCGGTCATGGCCGCCGTCGGCTCGACCATGCTGCTCTATTTCAAGTCCGAGCTGCGCGGCGTCGCCGCCCGCCTGACCAGCCAGGACTGGCGTTCGATCCTGCAGTTTTCAGTGCTGTCGCTGATCGTGCTGCCCATCCTGCCGGACCGGGGCTTCGGCCCCTACGAAGCGATCAACCCCCATCAGGTGTGGCTGATGATCGTGCTGATCTCCGGGGTCAGCCTCACCGGCTATGCCGCACTGCGCCTGGTCGGCGCCCGCTACGGCGCCCCGCTGCTCGGACTGCTCGGTGGGCTCGTGTCCAGCACCGCCACGACCATGGTGTTTTCCCGCCACGCCCGCGAGAATCCGGCGATGGCACCGACCGCCAAGCTGGTCATCCTGCTCGCCAACCTCATCATGGTCGTGCGGGTGCTGGCGATCGCCGGGGCGCTGTCGCCGGACATCACCCCGCTGCTGCTGACCGGCTGCGTGCTAGCGGTGCTTGTCGGCAGCGTGGTCATCGCCTTCGACTGGCGGCAATTGGCAAGCCAGAATAGTCTGCCGATACCGGAAACCCGCAACCCGACCGAGCTGCGCACGGCGATGGGCTTCGGCCTGCTCTATGCCGCAGTACTGGTGTGCGCGGCGTGGCTGTCGGACATTGCGGGGCAAGGCGGCCTCTACCTGCTGGCCTTCGCCTCGGGCCTCACCGATGTGGACGCCATCACCCTGTCGACACTCCGCCTGCTCAACATCGGCAAACTCGAACTGCTGCCATCTGCAATCGCCATCCTGCTGGCGATGCTGGCGAACCTGGCCTTCAAGGCCGGACTGGCCTTCGCCCTCGGGGGGCAAGCACTCGGCCGGCGTGTCCTCGTCGGCATGCTGGTCGTCGGAGCCGGGCTGGGTGCCGGGATCGGTTGGTTGCTGCACACCTCCCTATAATGGAATCAGACAAGCCTGTCGCATTGAAGGAAATCATGGCTCACGCATCCCAACGTCTGCCGGCGGTTGCCGGCATGTTCTACCCTGCGGATCCCCACAGCCTGCACGCGCAGGTAGCGGGTTTTTTGTCGGCAGCGATTCCCGCCGAAGTCGTCGAAGCGCCGAAAGCACTGGTTGTTCCCCACGCCGGCTACGTCTATTCCGGTGCGGTGGCAGCCAGCGCTTATAGCGAGCTCGCGCTACGACGTGACGTGATCCGCCGCGTACTGATCCTCTGCCCCACCCACCGGGTTGCGGTACGCGGCATGGCCATCCCGGCGGCGCAGAGCTTCCTGACGCCCCTCGGCGCAGTGGCAGTGGACCGGGAGGCGTGGCTCAAGGCGCGCGAACTGCCCGGGGTGATCGTGGACGACCGCCCCCACGCGGACGAGCACGCGATCGAAGTACAACTGCCCTTTCTGCAGACCACCCTTGATCACTTCGAGATCCTGCCGATCGCCGTCGGCGACGTCGATCCGCACACTGTGGCGAAAGTACTGGAAGCCCTGTGGGGCGGCCCGGAAACCCTGATCGTCATCAGCTCCGACCTGTCCCATTACCACCCCTACCGCCAGGCCCAGCTGCGCGACAAGGCCACCATTGCCCAGATCCGGCAACTAGATGCCCGCCTGGAAGGTGAACAGGCCTGTGGCGCCGGAGCGATCAACGGCCTGCTCCTCGCCGCCATCCGCCATCACCTGACGCCCCACGTGCTCGACCTGCGAAACTCGGGTGACACCGCCGGCGACCGGGAGCACGTGGTCGGTTACGCGTCGATCGCCTTTTCCGAGGACCGCCAGCATGCCCACCACTGACCCCCTCGGCCCGGTCCTGCTCGCCCAGGCCCGCAAGGCGATTGCCGACGCCCTCGACCAGCCTGCCCCCACACCGGCAGACCACCCACAGTTGAAGGAACGTGGGGCGAGCTTCGTGACTCTAACGATCAATGGAGAGTTGCGCGGCTGCATCGGCAGCCTCAACGCCCACCGTGCCCTCGGCGAGGACGTGCGTGAGAATGCGTTAGCCGCCGCGTTGCGCGACCCGCGCTTTCCCCCGCTGTCGGCCAGGGAATTTGGACAGGTCCGCGTCGAGGTGTCACTGCTCAGCGAGCCCGAATTTATGGAGTTCAGCGATGAGGCCGACGCCCTCGCCCAGCTGGTTCCCGGCCGCGACGGCGTGATCTTTTTCAATGGCTGCCAGAAAGCCACTTTTCTGCCCCAGGTGTGGGATCAACTGCCCGATCCCCGCGACTTCATGGCGGCGCTGAAGCGCAAGGCCCGCCTGCCAGCCGATTTCTGGGGCCCCAACGTGATGCTGGCCCGTTACCAGGTCCAGAAATGGCACGAGGGCAGCGACACGGAGTAGATCATGTCCGACCATCCCGCCCGTTACTGGCATCCCATCGACGGTGGCCGCATCCAGTGCGACCTGTGCCCGCGGGACTGCCGCCTGCATGAAGGCCAGCGCGGCGCCTGCTTCGTGCGCCAGATGGTGGACGGCAAGATGGTGCTGACCACCTACGGGCGCAGCTCCGGCTTCTGCATCGACCCCATCGAGAAGAAGCCGCTGAACCACTTCTATCCGGGCTCCAGCGTGTTCTCCTTCGGCACAGCGGGCTGCAATCTGGCCTGCAAGTTCTGCCAGAATTGGGACATATCCAAAAGCCGCGACATGGACCGGCTGATGGATGCCGCCTCACCGGATGACATCGCCGCCACCGCCGCCAGCCACGGCTGCCGCAGCGTGGCCTTCACCTACAACGACCCGGTGATCTTCGCCGAATACGCGATGGACACCGCCGAGGCCTGCCACGCCCGCCAGCTGGCCACCGTCGCGGTGACTGCGGGCTACATCAGCCCTGAAGCCCGCCGAGACTTCTACGCGGTAATGGACGCGGCCAACGTCGACCTGAAGGGTTTCACCGAAGACTTCTATGTGCATCAGACCGGCGCCCATCTAGCACCGGTGCTCGACACCCTACTCTATCTGCACCACGAGACGCAGGTTTGGGTGGAGATCACGACCTTACTGATCCCCGGCCTCAACGACAGCGAGGCGGAAGTGACCGCGCTATCGAAATGGGTCGCAACCGAACTCGGCCCGGACGTCCCGCTGCACTTCACCGCCTTCCACCCGGACTACAAGCTGGACCAGATCCCGCCGACCCCGCTTTCCACCCTCCGCCGCGCTCGGCAGATCGCCCGGGACGCCGGCCTACACTACGTCTACACCGGCAACGTGCATGATCCGGAAGGAAGTTCCACGTACTGTCCGGGCTGTGGGCAGGCGGTTATCGAACGGGACTGGTATGCGATCCTCGCCTACCGGCTCGATGCCCACGGCGCCTGCTCAAGTTGCGGGCACCGAGTGGCCGGCCGCTTCGGCGAATTCCACGGTGCTTTTGGCCCACGCCGTGTCCCAGTGCACATTCACACCCAATAGGTCGCGGCGCTCCCTTGCCCGACGCCAGCTGGCGTGCCATCTTTTGAGCAAAGAACACGCTTTGCCATGATGAAACTGCGTCAAACCCCTCTAAGCATCGCCGCCGGCCCGATCTGGCTCGAAGCCCTGCTCGCCCATTCCCCCGATGCCGAGGGGCTGATCCTCATCGCCCAGAACTCGGTCGGCAATCATCGGGAATCCCGCGAGGCCCATTTCGCCAAGCGCCTGCAGGATGCCGGCTTCGCCACGCTGATCTTCGACCTGCTGACCCATTACGAAGAAACCCGCGACCCGGACACCCGCTACAACTCGCCGCTCCTCGGGCAACGCATCAACCTGCTTTTCGAATGGCTACGCCATCAACCGCCGCTCGTCGCCCTTCCCATCGGGCTGGTCGCCAGCGGCACCGGCAGCGCCGCCGCGGTGCGTGCCCTGTCGAAGGAGCCGATGGCAGTCGACGCGCTGGTGTTGCGTGGCGGGCGCCCCGGCCTGGCCGGCATCTCGCCGCTACGGCAGATCGTTTGCCCGACACGCTTCGTGGTGGGCGAGAAGGACACCGGCCTGCAGGCCGTCCGGCAAGCCTTCGATCTGCTGACCTGCACCAAGGACTGGAGGAGCATCGCCGGCACCGATGAGGATTTCCGCGAACCCGGTGCGCTGGACGAGGCCGCCACCAAGGCCGCCGACTGGTTCCACCACCACCTCATCCGCCAGCCGGCCGCGGCTGACGCCGACAAGGCCGAACCCAGCTAGCTCTGGCGCAGCATCATCTGGTGCGGCAGTCCCGCCTCGTCGTACACCTCGCCTTCCGGCACGAAACCGAAGCGGGTGTAGAAACCCAGCGCATGGGTCTGCGCGCTCAGTACCAGCCGACGCATGCCCCGTCGCTCCGCCTCGTCGATCAATGCTTGCAGCAGGGCAGCACCCACGCCCTGCCCGCGCCAGTCGGCGCGCACCGCCATGCGCCCGATGTGGCCGTCGGGCAGCAAACGGCCAGTCCCGACGGTCTCTTCGCCGGCCAGGGCCAGTGCGTGACACGACAGCGCATCGAACTCGTCGAGCTCCATGTCGGCCGGCACCTGCTGCTCATCAACAAAGACCTGGAAGCGGATCGGCGTCGCCTGGGCG
The DNA here is from genome assembly GCF_041914405.1 of Zoogloea sp. Taxonomy (NCBI): domain Bacteria; kingdom Pseudomonadati; phylum Pseudomonadota; class Betaproteobacteria; order Rhodocyclales; family Zoogloeaceae; genus Zoogloea; species Zoogloea sp. The sequence goes on along the minus strand of NZ_JAYSDK010000015.1, from coordinate 60,094 downwards.
GCCAGCTCGCTCCAATCGCCAAGCCGGAGCATGATCACAGGTCGGGCATTCATTCGTGGATCTCCACCGGTGTGCCGGCCGTTACCAGATCGAACAATTCCGCCACGTCGCGATTACGCATGCGCACGCAACCGATGGACAGCGGCACCCCCATCGGCTCGCTGTCCGGCGTGCCATGGATGTAGATGTAGCGCTGCATCGAATCCACCTGGCCTAGACGGTTCCGCCCCGGCTCCAGACCGGACAGCCACAGAATCCGCGTGAGGATCCAGTCCCGCCCCGGTGAGGCCTCATCCAGTTCCGCCGACCACACCTCGCCGGTCGGCCGCCGCCCGCGGAAAGCCGCGCCCAGCGGCGCGCCCGCACCAATGCGCGCCCGGATGACGTGACGGCCGCGCGGTGTGCAATGGCTCCCCTTCTCCTCGCCCACGCCGTTCTTTGCGGTGGACACGGAATAGCGACGGACGCAGGCCCCGTCGTCCCCGAACAGGGACAGGGTCTGGCTGGCAACATCGACTCGGATCCGCACGCCTCACCCCGCGATGACCCGCTTGCGCCGGGCCGCAAAGAAACTCGACAACAGGCCGCCGCACTCATCAGCCAGGATTCCTCCCTCGATGGCGGCGTGATGGTTTAGGCGTGTCTCCGCAAACAGATCGATTACGCTACCGGCAACCCCCGTCTTCGGGTCACGGGCACCAAAGACCACCCGGCCGATACGCGCATGCATGATCGCCCCCGCGCACATCGCGCAGGGCTCCAGGGTGACGTACAGGGTGCAGCCCGGCAGGCGGTAGTTGCCGAGGCGCGTTGCTGCATCCCGCAGGGCCATCACTTCGGCGTGGGAGGTGGGATCGTGGCGAAGGATCGGCTGATTGAAGCCACGTCCGATCACCTGGCCATCGGGGCCGACGATCAGCGCACCGACTGGGACTTCGCCACAGCGACCGGCATCTTCGGCCAGCGCGATCGCCATGCGCATGAACGCGCTGTCCTGCTCGGAAAGGATGGGGGACATGTTCGACAAACCTGGGACCCTGGGGGACCTAAAGCCGGGATTTTAAAGCAGCAGTGTGGAAAGCCTCAGCGAAACCGCACCAAGACAGCCCTCACCTGCGCCCATGCGCTGCTGGGCGGCGTGGCGGCATTCAGCATGAGCCAGCGGCTTGCTGGTGGAACGACGCCAGGACGAGCAGTCCCGGCTGGCCCGGACCATCGGCGAAGAACTGCAACTACAAGAGCCAGAGAGCGGATGATCCGGGTCGATAGCGCCCCGAGCCTCGAAGTGGACGCTACCTCCAGCCTGATGCGCGCGGTGCTGGATAATCTATCAGAGCAAAATCGGGCGGTCTTGGAGGGTCGCCGGATTGATGCCCGGAGCCGGGAAGTGCGCGGCCAGGATCAAGCCCAGTTCCCGGGCGGCCATCACCGCCCCGCCCCGGTAGTCGCCCTCCCTGAACGCATAGTCCATGCGGTGGCAGAGCTGGTCCCATTCGGCCTGTGGCACCCGGGTGGCGAGGCCGCGATCCGCGATCACCTCCACCTTGTGGTCGAGCCACTGAATGTAGATCAGCACACCGTTATTCTCTTCCGTGTCCCACACCCGCAAGCGGGAAAACAGTTCTTCTGCCCGCGCCCTGGCGCTGGAGTAGCGCCACAGTTCGGCCAGACCGAGGCTGCCCTCGATGACCACGCGAATTTCCCCCCGATGCCATTTCTCGGACTCTCCGAGCGCAACCTCAATGGCTGAAAGAGTCTCCGCCGAGAAGGCCCTGCCCCGCATCCAGGCAGGGGTAAACAGATGTTTGAGGGTTTGCATCAGTTTCATCGCAGCCAGTCTCCAGATGCTCCAGTCGTGCCTGCGCTGCCGCCAGTCGAGCGCCCGATGACTTTCATGCTATTACCCGGTGATCCACCCAGCGCAAACAGGGCAACGAAACCGGCGCATACGGCACCGACCCAGGCCAGCGCGGTCAGCTCCCAGGCCAGAACGAACACGGCCCCGCCCCCCAGCGCCCCCGCCAGCATCCGTCCGGTGATCATACCCAGCCTCCGCACGACCAGCACGACCACGACCAGCGCCAGCAACCAGCGATGGTCGGCAACCGACAACAAAGGCATCGGGACCGGGGTGTCGGCAGTTTGTTGTTGCTGCTGCGACCTTCCCGCAGCCTCGAAGGCGACAGTCAGCGCATTGATGCCGGTATCGAGGCCTGCAGCGTAGTCCCCCTTACGGAGCAGCGGCGCCATCACGTCCACCGCCACGCCCATTGCATCACGATAGGCCTTCTCGCTGGGCCCCTGGCCGATATCGACGAAGATCCGTCCATCATTCTTGGCGATCAGCAGCAACACACCATCCTTGCCGCCGGTATACCGATTGCGCCATGCTGTCACGGCACGGCCCCAGTAAACATCGAGGGTGTATGGTTGCGGTGAGGCAATCAACACGACTCCGATCTGCAAACCCCGCTCCTTGGCGAGCTTCTCGAGCTTGCTCTCGAGCGCAGCCTTATTCCCGGCAGGCATTAGTCCGGACTCGTCGGTCACCCGGCCGGTCAACTCGGGCACGCTCGTGGCCATCTCTGCTCCAGCGAGTGGTAGCGCCGATACCGGCAGTGCGGATAGCAGCAGCAAGACCATCAGACAATGTTTCAGCAATCCGAAAAGATGCACAGGCCCCTCCTCCTTCACACGTCGCTATTCATGCATGTTATGCCAGCCAGGCCAGATCCCATAGGAAAGAGGCAGGCCGGACATGTCCCGACACCTTACGCCCATTCAGCGGATCTCTGCCTTCGGCTTCGCCCCCATCAGCATGGCCAGCAGACTGCTCGGCCAGACACCGATCTCCGTGTTGTATGCCCTGACCGCATCCGCATAGCGGAGCTGGACTGCGTCGATGCGCCCACCGGCCTCCTCCAGCTGCGCCTGAAGGTCGCGGAAACCGGCATCAGCCTTGAGGGCCGGATAATTTTCTGAGATCGCCAACAAGCCATCGACGGCGCGAGACAAGGCCAGATTGCCCTGGGAGAACGCGATCACGGTAGCCGGTCCGCCCAGGGCGTCCGGGCTGGCAGGCATGTGCGCCAAGACGGCAGCACGGGCGCTCCCGACCCGCTCCAGCGCCTCGCGCTCGTTGGGAGCGTAGGTCTGAACAATCCGGACCAAGCCGGGTACCTGGTCGGCACGCCGCTGACTGAGCACGATGTACTCGGAGGCGACCGCCAGCACCTGCTCATCTTCTGCCTGGATCTGCCGATACCCGCAGCCACTCAGCAGGCTTGCTGACAAAATCAGGAACAGCACGGCGGCCAGCCAGTGACGCATGAGAAGTGCCTTTCCCGAAAACGCGTTGAATCCCGCCGTGGCGCTCCAGCCACCGAAGCCCCGCGACGCTCAGGTGCTGCGCGGAGTTACATCCTCGGCCTTGAGGCGCTGCATGGTATGCCGCGCGAAGCACAAATCTTCCCAAGCCTTCGCCTTGTCTGGAAGGTTTCGCAGTAGATAGGCCGGGTGATAAGTCACGACGACCGGTATTGAGCCGTAGGAAAACAGCTTGCCCCGCGCGGCGCCGATCCGGATTTCCTGATTGAGCAAGGCCTGCGCCGCCGGACGCCCCAGAGCAACGATCAGGCGCGGCCGCACCAGTTCGATCTGGCGCTGCAGGTAGGGGAAACAGGCCGCCAGCTCGGCGGTATCCGGCGTGCGGTTATGTGGCGGCCGGCACTTAACGGCATTGCCGATGTAGACGTCTTCGCCCCGCTTCAAGCCGATCGATGCCAGCATGTTGTCCAGCAGACGTCCGGCCTGGCCGACGAACGGTTCGCCCCGCTCATCCTCCTCGGCACCGGGCCCTTCGCCGACGAACAGCCAGTCGGCCTCGCGATCGCCCACGCCGGGAACGGCCTGCTTGCGTCGCCGGCACAGGCCGCAGGCCTCGCAGCCACGGATGCGCGCCTCAAGGGCGTCCCAATCCAACTCGCCGATCCCCGACGAGGTGGCGGGGAGCCTCGCAGGCGGCATGGGCTCAGGCTCCTGCGAGGCCACGACGGGAAGCACGCTGCGCAGAGGCCGCGGCAATGCAGATGAAGCTGGAGCAACGGCGGGTGGCGCTGGTGGCGCATTCTGTGGCGGTGCAAGCTCCGCAGCCCCCGTCCCCTCGTTCAGATCCGCAGGACCGCGGACCCGCCACAAGGGCGCCAGCCCCATCTCCCGCAGGATGCTGTCTCTACGCTGGCTCATCGCGACGCCTTCACAGACGGGACCTCATCACCAGCGCATCCTCGCGCCCTTCGGCCGCGGGATAGTAGCCCTTGCGACGGCCAATGGTCTCGAAGCCCGCTCGCGCGTAGAGCGCCAGCGCAGCAACATTGGACGGCCGCACCTCGAGGAACATCTGGCGAGCCCCCGCCTGACGAGCCACCTCGCCCAGATGATCCAGCATCCGACGCCCCAAGCCCTGGCGCTGGCGCCCGGCAAGTACGCTAATGTTGAGGATATGGGCCTCATCGAGCACCATCATCAAGACCGCGTAGCCTATCCGTTCCTCCCCGTCCCGCATCGTCCAGCAGCCATAGCCGGAACGCATCGAATCCGAGAAGTTGCCAGCCGACCACGGAAAGGAATACAACTGCGCGTCCTGCGCCGCGACCCACTCCAGGTCATCGTCCTGCATCGGCGCGAAATTCAGTCCTACATGGGTCACGCACGCCCTCCATTGGCGAGACGTTCGGCGGTGGTCATCGCCACCTTGTCGCGCACATAGAGGGGAGCCGCCAAGGCTGCATCGATCGCCAGGCCGCTGGCAAATCGGCCCGCCGCCAGACGCGCCACAGCGGACGCCCGCGGCAGCGGTGAAGCATCGAAGCCAGCGAGACGCCCGCCGAGCGCCGGGATCAGCGTATCTCCATAAGCACCAAAGGCAGAGCCGAAACCAAACCAGTCGCCCTCCGGCGGCAATGCCACCGCCGCAGGCACAGCGCAGGCAGGTGCGAGCTGTTCAACCAGCCGACCGTCAACGCGCCGGTACGCGGCAAAATAAACTTCCGACATGCGCGCATCTGCGGCAACGAAAATCGACGGCTGCTCGCACTGTTCCGCCAGCGCCTCCAGCGTGCATACCGGCACCACCGGCTTGCCGGCGCCCAGCGCCAGCCCCTGGGCGGCACCGCAAGCCAAACGCAAACCGGTAAAGGCTCCCGGGCCGGCGCCAAAGGCAATCGCATCTAGCTCGGCAAGCGTGACCGCAGCTTCCTTCAGGAGCGCACGCACTTCGGGAAGAATGGTTTCCGAATGGCCTGGCCGGCCACGCACCGGACGTTCGACGATGCAAGCGCCGTCGAGCAGGGCGACGGAACCGTGTTCAGTAGAGGTTTCGAGGGCGAGAATCTTCATAGGAGGCGCATTCTACCGCGCCTCCGGTGCCGGCAGCCGCGTTCACAACGCAAGCCACCGCCTGTGCTCAGTCCGGACGGCGATGGCGATCGCCATACAGATCCCGTCCAGCGTCGTGAACATCCCGCCGCAGCTGGCGCCGCTCCTCGGGCGACCAACGGCGTGGATTGCGGCTCTCGTCCACCTCCTGCCGCCGAATCGGCTCAGCGGAAAAAGCGGGCATTTCACGCCCCTGACGATCCTGGGGAACCGCATACTGGCGGAGGAACGGGCCCAAGCGCTCGTTGCCCTGGGCTGCCGAGGCCCCGGATACCAGCAGGCCCACCAGCAACAACCCCAGCGTCAAGCTCGGGCCTCGACCAGACTTGTTCGGCAAAGTTGTTTCGTTGCACATGACGCTTATCCTAACCCGGCCGCGATCATTCAGGCATCTCCGGGAAGCGGGCCGATTTGATTCTGGCAGGCAGGACAATACAGCGTGCGACGCTTTGTAAGGGAATGTTAGGCCTGCCGCCCCACTTACGTTTCTTTACCGGCGTCCTTCACCGTGCCGCTAGCCGGCTCGCGAACGAGCGGCTAGCATTCGACCCATGGAAAAAGAGAGCTTTCGCATCCTCGTCGTCGACGACGACCTCCGCCTGCGCGACCTACTAAAGCGTTACCTTGGCGAACAAGGCTTCAACGTCAAGACAGTGGCCGACGCGGCGCAGATGGATCGCGCGCTGCTGCGCGAACACTTCGACCTGATGGTGCTCGACCTGATGCTGCCGGGCGAGGATGGCCTGTCCATCTGCCGGCGCCTGCGCGGCACCAACAACGGCATTCCTATCGTGATGCTCACCGCCAAGGGCGACGACGTGGACCGTATCGTCGGCCTCGAAATGGGTGCCGACGACTATCTCCCCAAACCCTTCAACCCGCGCGAGCTGGTGGCCCGCATCAACGCCGTGCTGCGCCGCCAGCCGCAGATGCCCCCCGGCGCTCCGGCGGCCGACGACGAGGACGTACGCTTCGGGCAGATCGTCGTGCAGCTTGGCACGCGCATGCTGATCCGCAACGGCGAGGAAACCCTGCTCACTACCGGCGAGTTCGCGCTGCTCAAGGTGCTGCTGCAGCATCCCCGCCAGCCGCTTTCACGTGACCGCCTGATGGAACTCGCCCGGGGCCGCGAATACGACGTGTTCGACCGCTCCATCGACGTGCAGATCTCCCGCCTGCGCAAGCTCATCGAGGAAGACCCGGGCAAGCCCCGCTACATCCAGACCGTGTGGGGCTTCGGCTACGTCTTCGTGCCGGACGGCAACAAGCACGCCTAGCAAGACCAGCAGCAGCGCACCTCCTCGCCCGCCGCATCATGGCATCGGCCCGCTATCTGTCACTCTTCCATGCTGCGCCACGCACGCTGCTGTGGCGCATCTTTCTCGTCGTCGCAACGCTAATGCTGGCTTCAGTGGCGGTGTGGTCGGCCATCTTCAGCCATTTCGACCAGTCCAGCCGGGCACGTCAGACTGCCCAGACGGTCATCAGCATCATCAACCTGACCCGCACGGCACTCCTCAATGCCGACCCGGCACGACGCAAGGACCTGCTGCTCGATTTGGCGACCCTGGAAGGCATCCGCATCTATCCCGCTGAAACGCAGGACAAGGTGCTGCCACTGGAAGACACGGCGATCATGCGGATGGTCATCACCGATGTCCGCAAGCAACTCGGCATGGACACCCGCTTTGCATCCTCCTGGGAGGGACTGACCGGCTTCTGGGTCAGTTTCCGGCTGGACGACGATCCGCCATCGGAAAGCATGGAATTCTGGGTCATGCTGCCCAGCGAACGGATCATCCGCCCGCACGCGCTGGAATGGATGTGGTGGGGAGCTGCCGCCCTGTGCCTGGCAACCCTGGGCGCCTACATGATCGTCTCGCGCCTCAGTCGCCCCCTCAAGGCAATGGCAGCGGCGGCTCGCACCGTGGGGCGTGGCGAGGTGCCGCCACAACTGAGCGAAAGCGGCCCTGCCGAACTGTCCGATCTCGCCCACGCCTTCAACCAGATGTCCCACGACCTGCAGCAACTCGACGCCGACCGGGCACTCATCCTGGCAGGCGTATCCCACGATCTACGCACTCCCCTAGCCCGGCTGCGGCTCGGCATCGAGATGTGCGGCGCCGACCCGGCCGACATCGACGCGATGGTCTCCGACATCGAAGACATGGACCGCATCATCGGTCAGTTCCTGGAATTCTCGAAACTCGACGGCGGCGAAGCGCTGACAATGCTGGATCTCTCGGAACTCGCCTCAGAACTCGTCACCCTTTACGCCCGGCGCGGCTTCACGCTTGAACTACGCAGCATCGGCCGTGTCATGGCTGTGGCCCGCCCGCAAGCCCTGCGTCGGGCGGTAACAAACCTGATCGAGAACGCACTGCGCTACGCCGGAGAGACACCTGAACTGGAGGTCGGCACGGACCAGGGCCGGCCGACCATCCGTGTCCTCGACCGCGGCCCGGGCATCCCCGAAGCCGACATCGAACGCGTCAAGCGGCCCTTCACCCGTCTCGAATCGGCTCGCAGCAACACCAAGGGATCAGGCCTCGGGCTCGCCATCGTAGACCGCATCGTGCGCGGCCAGAACGGAGAATTCCGCCTGACTCCGCGGCAGGGTGGCGGACTGACGGCCAGCATCCACCTGCGAGCCACAACAAAAGCCTGAGTTGCAGCTAGAATCGATGCTATCCCGTTTCGGCGCCACGCCCATGATCCTGTTCCGCCAGTTCTTCGATCCGAGCAGCTGCACGCTCAGCTACCTCCTGGCCGACCCTTTGACCGGAGATGCGGTCATCATCGACTCGGTGAAGGAGCACGTGGGCGCCTACATCAGCTTTCTTCAGGAGCAGGAACTCCAACTGGTCTGGGTGATGGAGACTCATGTGCATGCCGACCACATCACCGGTTCGGCCGGCCTGCGCGAAGTGACCGGTGCACGCAGCATCATCAGCGCTGGAGGCGGCGTGGGCTGTGCCGATCGCACGGTTAGCGACGGCGACACAATCGTCTTTGGCAACGAGGTGATCCGAGTCATTCCTACCCCGGGACACACGCCGGGTTGCGTCACCTACCACTGGCGCGACCGGCTCTTCACCGGCGATGCCCTGATGATCGGCGGCTGCGGCCGCACCGACTTCCAGGGGGGCGACGCCGGTCAGTTGTACGACAGCATCACCGAACGCCTGTTCACCTTCCCAGACGAAACACTTGTCTATCCGGGCCACGATTACCGGGGCGCCCGCGTCTCCAGCGTGGCCCAGGAAAAAGGCAGCAATCCGCGCTTGGCCGGACGTACCCGGCAGGAATTCATCGACCTGATGGCCAGCCTCGGCCTGCCACGTCCGCGCATGATGGACGAAGCACTGCCCGCCAACCTGCGCTGCGGCCGTATTGGAGAGCAGGACATACATGGCACTTGAACCTTTGACCCCGTACTCCGAACTCGGCGGCGAAGAGACGATTCGTCGCCTCGTCCATCGTTTCTACGAACTCATGGATACCCTGCCCGAGGCATGGGATGTCCGCCAGATGCACCCCGAAGACTTGTCCGGCTCGGAAGAGAAGCTGTTCAAGTATCTGACCGGCTGGCTAGGCGGCCCTCCGCTTTACGAGCAGGAGTTCGGCCATCCGCGCCTGCGCGCCCGTCACCTTCCCTTCGCAATCGCCTCCAGGGAACGGGACCAGTGGCTGATGTGCATGGAAGCAGCCTTTGACGAATGCCTTCCCGTCGGTCCACTACGAGACAAGCTGTGGGCCGCGATCCTCGGCCTGGCCGACCATATGCGCAACCGCACTGACCTCGCCTGACCGGCTCCACTCACGCCCCCGCCCAGCTTCCCCTCTGTTCCGAACTGATGAAATTTCTTTTCGACCTGTTTCCGATCATCCTGTTTTTCATCGCCTACAAGTTTGCCGGCATCTTCGCGGCAACCGCCGTAGCCATCGCGGCCACCATCGGCCAGATCGGCTGGGTATGGTTCCGCCACCGCAAGGTGGACACCATGCTGTGGGTCAGCCTCGTGATCGTCACGGTTTTCGGTGGCGCCACCCTGTTCTTTCAAAATCCGACCTTCATCAAATGGAAACCGACTGTGCTGTACTGGTTTTTTGCCGGATCCCTGCTGTTCTCCGTACAGTTTCTTGGCAAGAACCTTATCCGCAGTCTGCTTGAAGCCCAGATGAAACTGCCCGAAGCCCTATGGGGCCGGCTCAATCTGGCCTGGGCCGGGTTCTTTGGCGTGATGGGATTCATCAACCTATTCGTGGCCTACAACTTTTCCGAAGACACCTGGGTCAACTTCAAGCTGTTTGGCGGCATGGGCCTGATGCTCGTGTTCGTGCTGGCTCAGGGAATGCTGCTGTCCCGTTACATCGAAGAGGAATCCAAATAATGCTGTACGCCCTGATCGGCGAAGACGCCCCCAACTCCCTGGACAAGCGCATGGCCGTGCGCGGTGAACACCTTGCCCGCCTGCAGGCCCTGCAAGCGGAAGGCCGCCTCGTACTGGCCGGCCCCTGTCCGGCCGTGGACTCCCCCGACCCAGGCCCTGCCGGCTTCACAGGCAGCGTGATCGTGGCAGAGTTCCCCTCCCTCGCCGACGCCGAGGCCTGGGCCGCTGCCGATCCCTACGCGACCACCGGCGTGTTCGTGAGATGCACCGTCAAGCCCTTCAAGAAGGTACTGCCGTGAGCGTCATGGACGAGATCCGTCAGCGCCTAAGCGTGCTGGCCCCCTCGAGCCTCGAACTGATCGATGACAGCCATCTGCATGCCGGCCACGCCGGTGCGCGCTCCGGCGGTGGCCACTACCGCCTCAGCATCGTCTCGGATGCCTTCAGCGGCAAGAACACTGTCGCCCGCCACCGCCTGGTGTACGACACTCTCGGTGACATGATGCGCCGTGACATCCATGCCTTGGCCATCCAGGCCAGGACACCCGACGAAAGTTGAATTTCAACCCGCTCCACCAGCAAGGAAAACTGATGAAAATCATCCCGAGCCGCCTGGCTCTGTCCCTCCTCGCCGTCACCATTGCGCTTCCCGCCTTTGCCCAAACCGTGGCAACGGTCAATGGCACGGCCATCCCCCAGGCACGCGCCGACGTGATGATCTCCGAGCAGAAGTCCCAAGGCACGCCCGACTCCGAACAACTGCGTAACGCAGTGAAGGAAGAACTCGTCCGTCGCGAAGTGCTCGCCCAGGAAGCCCGCAAGAAGGGTCTCGAGAAGTCCGCAGCGATGCAGGCACAGGTTGAACTGGCTCGCCAGGCCGTGCTGATCCGCGCCTACCTGCAGGATTTCGTGAAGAGCCACCCTGTCACCGATGGCGAGGTCAAGGCCGAGTACGACAAGATCAAGTCGCAGCTTGGTGACAAGGAATACAAGGCGCGCCACATCCTGGTCGAGAAGGAAGACGAAGCCAAATCCATCATCGCCAAACTGGAAAAGGGTGAGAAGTTCGAGGAGCTCGCCAAGCACTCCAAGGATCCGGGCTCCAAGGACAAGGGCGGCGACCTCGGCTGGGCCAATCCCGCCGGCTTCGTGAAACCCTTCGCCGAAGCCCTGACCAAACTCGAAAAGGGCAAGATCACCACCACGCCGGTGAAAACCGACTTCGGCTACCACGTCATCAAACTGGAAGACAGCCGCCCCCTCAAGGCACCGACCTTCGACGAGGTGAAGGGCCAGATCAAGCAGCGCCTCGAGCAGCAGCGCGTTGAACGCCACATCGCCGAACTGCGCGGCAAGGCGACGATCAAGTAACAAAAGCCGTCACGCAAATGACAAAAAGCCGACGAAACCGTCGGCTTTTTGTTTGCTTGCTGTCCGCCACTGCTCGCAAAAAGCAACTGGCGGAAGCAAAACCCTTATCAGGCCCCGAAGGGGTGGCGCTTAAGGATCGTCTCGTCACGCTCCGGACCGGTCGAGATCACGTCGATGGACACTTCGCAGATCTCCTCGATGCGGTGCAGGTAGGCACGGGCTTCGGGCGGCAGCGCATCCCACGTACGCGCACCAAAGGTTGTGCCGCTCCAGCCGGGCAGCGTCTCGAGAATGGGCTCGCAACGCACGACTTCCTCGGCCCCCATCGGGAGCAGATCGACGCGCTTTCCGTCGAGCATGTAGCCGGTGCACAGCTTGAGTTCGGTCAGACCATCCAGCACGTCCAGCTTGGTGATGCACAGGCCGGACACCCCATTGATGATGATGGAGCGCTTCAGTGCAGCCAGATCCAGCCAGCCGCAACGACGCTTACGCCCCGTCACGGTACCGAATTCACGGCCGACGGTGGACATCTGATAGCCCGGCGTACCCGCGGTCTCGAAATCCAGCTCAGTCGGGAAAGGGCCGCCGCCAACACGGGTACAGTAGGCCTTGGTGATACCCAGCACATAGTGCAGACGGCCAGGACCGACACCGCTGCCCGCCGCAGCCTGACCGGCCACGCAGTTGCTGGAGGTCACGAACGGGTAGGTGCCGTGATCGATGTCCAGCAGCGTGCCTTGCGCGCCTTCGAACAGCAGGTTGCCGCCGGACTTGTTGATTGCGTAGAGATCGGCGGACACGTCGGTGACCATCGGGCGGATCTCTTCCGCATCGGCCAGTGCCTGATCGTAGACAGTCTGGAAATCCACCGGATCAGCGCCCAGATACTGGGTCAGCACAAAGTTGTGGTAGTCCAGGTTCTCCTTCAGCTTCTCGGCGAAGCGCTCCGGATGGAACAGGTCGTATACACGCAAAGCGCGACGGGCCACCTTGTCTTCGTAGGTGGGACCGATGCCCTTGCCGGTGGTGCCGATCTTGTCGCCGGCGCTCTTCTTGGCCTCACGGGCGCGATCGAGCGCGGAGTGGTAACCGAGGATGATCGGACAGCCCGGGCTGATCTTCAGGCGCTCGCGCACCTTGATGCCACCCGCTTCCAGGCCACGGACCTCGGCCAGCAGATGGTGGATGTCGAGCACCACTCCATTCCCGATGAAGCACTGCACACCATCACGCACGATACCGGACGGAACCAGGTTCAGCTTGTATTCGGTGGTGCCGACGACCAGCGTGTGACCGGCATTATGACCGCCCTGGAAGCGGACAACCCCCTGAGCCTGATCGGTCAGCCAGTCGACGATCTTGCCCTTGCCTTCGTCACCCCACTGGGTGCCCACAACCACTACATTCTTTGCCATTTATTCACTCTCCCTGAAGCGGTTCAACCTGCCAGGCACCGCCCCGCAGAACCAGATGCCGGTCACAGCCGGCCTCGCGCCACGTGCCGTCATGGCCGGGCAATTCAATCACTACGCTTTCGCCGCTTTCGCGCAGGGCGGCAATGGCCGCCTGCAACTGTGGATCGCGCCCGCGGGGTGCCAGGACGGCCCCCGGCACAGCCGGGTCGGCAACCTGCGCCGCCAGCTCGCGCAAATCCAGGCTGAAACCGGTCGCCGGGCGACCACGTCCAAAGGCTCTGCCGACACTGTCGTAGCGCCCACCGAGGGCAAGCGCGACGGGCGACCTGCCACCGTAGGCCGCGAAGACCACTCCGCTGTGGTAATGGTAACCACGCAGGTCGGCCAGATCGAAACTGATGGGCAGGCCTTCCAGTTCATCAGCCAGCCACTGGAGATCGCTCAGTGCAGCCTGGATTTCCCCGTCGGTCGGCAGGATCCCGCGCGCGCGCGCCAGCACTTCAGCGCCACCGTAGAGGGTCGGCAGGGCCAGCAGCGCGTCGCGGACATCTTCGGCGACACCGGACAGCAAATCACGCAAACCGGGCAGATCCTTGGCCTGCAGACAATCGAACAGAGGCTCCTCCCGCTCGGCCCCGATCCCAGCCTTGGCCACCAGCGCCTTGAAAAGCCCCACATGACCGAGGTCGATGCGGGACGTTCCCACACCAGCAGCTTGCAGCGCCTCGGCAAGCAGTCGGATCACTTCGGCGTCAGCCTCGAGGCCTGCATGACCATAGATCTCGGCGCCAAGCTGCAGGGGCTCGCGGGTCGCCGTCAGGGACGAAGGGACTGCGTGGGCAACGCTGCCGCAATAGCTCAGGCGGGCGACGCCCTTGCGGTTGAGCAGGTGCGCATCAATACGCGCCACTTGGGGCGTGATGTCGGCCCGCACGCCCATCGTACGGCCAGACAGCTGATCGACCAGTTTGAGGGTCTTGAGTTGGAGATCCTGACCGGCACCGGTCAACAGGGACTCCAGGTATTCCAGCAGGGGCGGCGCAACGAGCTGATAGCCATTGAGACGGAAGGCATCGAGCAGGCGACGGCGCAGATCTTCCAGTTTGGCCGCCTCAGCGGGCAAGGCATCCTGGATATATTCGGGTAGAACCCAACGCAACATGAGGTAGCGCCTTACGAAAAAACAAATAGGACAACGAGGCCAAGCAGCATGGAGCCGAGGCCGACAAAACGGATCTGCCCGTCCGCCATACGGATCAGACGGGCGAATGTTTCCCTCCACAGGGCTGGCGCGACAAAGGGGACGACGCCTTCAAGCACCAGCATCAGCGCGAAGGCGAGGATGAGGGAGCGCCCCATTGTTACTTCTTGCTCTTTCCGGGCTCGCTGTTGGCCGCGGCCCGTCCACCTGCACTCTTGAGGTACTTGAAGAACTCGGAGTTGGGTTCGACAACCATCACGTCCGACTTGCTCTTGAAGCTGCTACGGTACGCCTCGAGGCTGCGGTAGAAGGCAAAGAACTCAGGGCTCTGTCCAAAGGCCTGCGCATAGATTGCGGACGCCTTGGCATCGCCTTCACCCTTAACCTTCTGCGCATCACGATAGGCTTCAGCGATGATCACCTCCCGCTGCTTGTCAGCATCGGCCTTGATCTTCTCCGCCTCGGCACCACCTTGGGAGCGCAGCTCATTCGCCACCCGCTTTCGCTCAGCCTCCATGCGACGATAGACGGACTCGGAAACCTCGACCGGCAGATCCACGCGCTTGAGGCGAACATCGACGATCTGCACACCAATCTTCCGGGCGTCGAGGTCTGCCTTCACGCGCATCTCATCCATGATCTTCTCCCGCTCACCGGAGACGACCTCATGCACCGTACGCTTGCCGAACTCCTCGCGCAGACCAGCATTGACCGTCTGCTCAAGGCGGGTGCGGGCACGCATCTCATCGCCACCGACAGATACATAGTAGAGCTTGGGATCAACGATGCGCCACTTCACGAAGAGGTCCACCAGGACGTTCTTCTTCTCGGAAGTGATGAAGCGCTCCGGCTCGGAGGTGTCCATCGTCAGGATGCGCTTGTCGAAGTAGCGGACGTTCTGGATCAGCGGGATCTTGAAATGCAGACCCGGCTCGCTGATCTGCCCCTTCACTTCCCCCAACTGGAAGACCAGCGCGTGCTGACGCTGATCCACTGTAAACAAGGACATGGACAGCACGGCCACGCCGAACAGGCCCGCACCAAAAAACAAAGGCAATCGTTCACGCATCAGCGCTCTCCACGGTCACGGTTGCGCGCAGCCTCACGGGTGCGGGATTCCCCCAGCAACGCATCAGCCCGCGGCGGGGCGACATTGCTCTCTGCCACTGGCGATGACATGGGGCGGCTGGCCTGGACGGGCTCGCTTGCCGGCACGCTGGCCGGTGCAGCCGTCTGCTGGATCAGCTTGTCGAGCGGCAGGTACAGTAGATTGCCACTGCCGCGTGCATCCACCATCACCTTGGAGGTATTGGAGAAAATCTGCTGCATGGTGTCGATATACATACGCTGGCGCGTAACCTCAGGCGCCTTGGCGTATTCGGTGTAGATCTGCTTGAAGCGCGAAGCATCGCCCTCTGCCTGGGCAACCACCCGCCCCTTGTAGGCATCCGCTTCTTCGATCAGGCGGGAGGCTGCACCACGGGCGCGCGGAATCACGTCGTTGGCATAGGCCTGACCTTCGTTCTTCTGGCGCTCCCGGTCCTGACCAGCCTTCACCGCGTCGTCGAAAGCGGCCTGCACCTGCTCGGGCGGCTGGGCGTTCTGCATCGTCACCTTGCTGACCTGGATACCGGTTGAATAGCGATCCAGGATGTCCTGCGTCAATTTCTGGGCGTTGGCAGCAACCTGTTCACGGCCCTCGTAGAGCACGAAATCCATCTTGCTCTTACCGACGATCTCGCGCACCGCCGTCTCGGCAGCCTGAATCACCGAATCGTCGGAGTTGCGGTTGCTGAACAGGTACTGCTGCGGATCCTTCAGGATGTACTGCACCGCGAACTGAATGTTCACGATGTTCTCGTCGTCGGTCAGCATCAGGGCTTCTTTCAGCACCTTGTTGCGCTCCGACCCACGATAGCCGATCTCGACCGTTCGCACGCCCGTCAGGTTGACCAGTTCGTGGGTCTGGATCGGATACGGCAGGCGCCAGCGCAGGCCGGGCTCGGTCGCCTCCTGGAATCGGCCGAACTGCAGCACGATACCGCGCTGGCTCGCGTCGACGATATAGAAACCACTGGCCAGCCACACAACGACTGCGAAGGCAGCAATCAGACCAATCCCGCCGCCGAACTGCCGCATGTTGAAGTCGGGAGTGCGATTGCCTCCGTCCCCGCCACCCGATCCGTTACCGCGCCCCGAGTCACGCCCGAACATGCCGGAAAGGCGCCGGTTGAAGTCGCGCCAGAGTTCCTCCAAATCGGGAGGCCCCTGGTTTCCATCGCCGCCGCCGCGGTTGTCACCGCCGCGATTACCCCATTTGGGATCGTTGAGAGACATGAGAATGCCTGTGATCACAGTAAAAATCCGCTCCGGGAAGGTGGTGGGAAAGGATTCGTCAGACAGAATCCTGTGTTGCCGATTTGGCCGCCAACGATGCCTTGTGGGCAAGTGCGATATCGGACAGCACCTGCCTCAGCAAATCGAGCCCTTCACCCGTCCTGGCGCTAAGCAAAACGCGCGAGATATTACCACACGCGTCCCGCTGGACCTCCGGACTGGCCAGGGTGGCATCGATCTTGTTCCAGATCTGGATCTGCGGAAGGCTGCCGGCACCGATTTCCTCGAGCACGACATTGACCGCCGCTATCTGCCCCTCCCTGTCCTCACTCGATGAATCCACGACATGCAGCAGAACATCCGCAGCCACGGTCTCCTCGAGAGTGGCGTGGAAAGCCGCGACAAGAGAATGGGGAAGATCGCGAATGAATCCGACCGTGTCCGATAGCACGATGTTCCCGGCTTCCCCGAGAAAAAGTCGTCGCGACGTGGTGTCCAGCGTTGCAAACAGTTGGTCGGCCGCATAGGCACCTGCCTTGGTCAAGGCATTGAACAGCGTGGACTTGCCTGCGTTGGTGTAACCCACCAAGGATACGGTCAGAACATCTCGACGCTCCCGTGCCCGGCGCCGCACTCCGCGCTGGCGCTCCAGTTGGGCCAGCCGCGATTTCAGCAGCTTAACGCGCTCACCGAGCAGACGACGGTCGGTTTCCAACTGCTTTTCACCGGGGCCACGCAGGCCGATGCCGCCTTTCTGGCGCTCCAGGTGCGTCCACCCCCTGACTAGCCGGGTGGAAAGATGCTGCAACTGGGCTAGCTCAACCTGCAACTTGCCCTCATGGCTCTTGGCACGGAGCGCAAAGATGTCGAGGATCAGGGCGGAGCGGTCGATCACGCGCCGTTCCAGCACCCGCTCCAGGTTGCGCTGCTGCGCCGCCGTAATGTCATGATTGAAGATGACAATGTCGGCCTCGTCGAGCTGCGCCGCCATTCGGATCTCGTCAGCCTTGCCTTTGCCAATGTAGAGGGCGGGATCGGGAGCCTGCCGGCGGCACTTGACGATGCTGACCACCGTGGCACCGGCACTGGTCGCCAGCAAGCCGATTTCGGACAGGCGCTCGTCGATGCCGCCCTGACCGAAATCGACCTGAACCAGAAGCGCGCGGGTTCCCGCGGAAGGCCGGTCAAACACGCGAAAACCCGGATTGGATTGGGCCGCATTGCGGCCGGGCAGTCATTGAACTCAGCTCGCAGCCTCGTTCTGTTCCTGTTGGATGTTGACCGGACGAGCCGGAACGACGGTGGAAATGGCGTGCTTGTACACCATCTGGGTGACCGTGTTCTTCAGCAGCACAACATACTGGTCGAAAGACTCCACCTGCCCCTGGAGCTTGATGCCGTTCACGAGATAGATGGAAACGGGCACGTGTTCACGACGCAGGGCGTTGAGAAACGGATCTTGCAGGAGTTGCCCCTTATTGCTCATGTCATAACCTCTATGGTTTTAGTTTGGAATAATTATAGAGCCATTTGCTGCACCGCCGCATCAGCGGGCGCTGGCTCGCAGGTGTGGAAAACGGGTTACTTAATCTTTGTTCGCGTAGGGGTTGTGCGACGACTTGAATTGTATCCGCAACGGCGTGCCCTGCAATTTGAACGCTTCCTGGAACGTCCGCTCCAGATAGCGGACATAGGATGCAGACACGTCGTCCAGCGCACTGCCGTGAATCACGATCACCGGCGGATTCATGCCGCCCTGGTGCGCATAGCGCATCTTGGGACGGAAACCGCCATGCCTCGGCGGCTGCTGGCGCAGCACGGCATCGAGCAGCAGACGCGTCAGCTTGGGCGTAGACAACTTGGTCATGGCCGCCTCATAGGCGCCGTCCACACACTTGAGCATCGGCACGATGCCCTGCCCCTTCAGCGCAGAAACGTACAGAAAGCGGGCAAAGCCGAGGAAGGGCAACTTGCGGGCGATATCTTCCTTGACCCGCTGGCGACGATAGTCGTCGATCGCATCCCACTTGTTGACCGCCACGACCAACGCTCGGCCAGCCTCGACGATGAAGCCGCCGATATGCGCGTCCTGATCGGAGATTTCCTGGCTGGCGTCAAGCACGAGCACCACCACATTGGCCTGCTCGACCGCCTGCAGGGTCTTGATCACGGAGAATTTCTCCACGGCCTCGAAGACCTTACCGCGCTTGCGCAGCCCGGCGGTGTCGATCAGGGTGTAATGCTGGCCATTGCGCTCGAACGGCACTTCGATCGCATCCCGCGTGGTGCCGGGCATGTCAAAGGCAATGACGCGTTCCTCGCCGATCAGCGTATTGACCAACGTAGACTTGCCCACGTTGGGGCGGCCGACGATGGCCACTCGCGGCCCCTTGCCGGCGGCATCGTCGTCATCCGGATCGACGGGAAAGCTTTCGAGGATCAACTCCATCAAGGCATTGACGTTGTCGCCGTGGGCCGACGAAATGCACAGCGGATCGCCGAGCCCAAGCGCATGGAATTCGGCCGATACCATCGCCCGGTTCATGCCCTCCGCCTTGTTAACTACGAGGAAGGTTGGGCGACCGGCACGACGCAAACGCGTCGCAATCTGTTCATCATGAGGCGTCAGGCCGGCGCGAGCATCCACCATGAACAGCAAGGCATCGGCTTCCGCAATCGCCTGCTCGGCCTGCTTGGCCATTTCATGAACGATGCCTTCCTTCGCCACCGGATCGAAACCGGCGGTGTCGACGACCAGGAATTCCCGCTCAGCCGCACGCCCGAGGCCATAACGACGGTCGCGGGTCAGCCCCGGAAAGTCCGCCACGAGCGCATCACGCGTCTTGGTAAGGCGGTTGAACAAGGTGGACTTGCCCACGTTGGGGCGTCCGACCAGGACAAGAGTGGGTTTCACGCGTCAGCGACTCCGTTATTGCACGCCGAGGGCGTAAATTGTGCCGTTCTGGGTCTGCACCACGACATCGCTGCCCGCACGTTGCGGATCGGCTGTAATGGCGCTGGATACGACCCGGCTGCGACCGACCAGCGTTCCGTCGTCACGACGCAGCACATGGATGTCTCCAAAACCGTCACCGACGATCACATAGCCTCCGATGACACGGGGACGCCCCGGCGAGCGTCCAGCCAGTTGATCCTGCTTCCAGGCGCTTGCACCATTGGAGAGGTCAAGGGCATGCACAGCCCCTTTTTCGTCGGTAACGAAGACATGGCGCTCATCCACGTCCAGCCCACGAGAGCTGGACAGATCACGCGTCCACAGCGTGGAGCCATTGGACATGTCGAAGCATGCTACCCGCCCCTGATAGGCCACGGCGCAGGTCGCGCGGGCACTCATCACCGGCAGGCTGGTAATGTCGGCCACACGCTCGAGTTCGGTCGCCCCGCGGGGGATCGCGACAGTACCCTCCCACATCAGTGAGCCGTTGGCAGGATTCAGCGCCGCCAGCTTGCCGCCAGGGAAGCCGGCGAGGATCAGCTTGTCGTCCAGCACGACGCCAGCCGAACTGCGCAAGGCCAGCGGGGGCGTAGCGCGCTGGTAAACCCAGCGCTGCTTGCCGTTGCCGGGCTCGAGGCCGAACAAGCGGCTGTCAGCACTGCGCACCACGACGATCCCGTCGGAAACCGCCGGCGCCGCAAGCACTTCCGCATTGACCTTGACCTTCCAGCGAATCTGCCCGCTGGCGCCGTCCAGCGCGATGACGTCACCCTTCGGCGAGGCAACCAGAACGAGCTGCCCGTCGCTGCCAACACCACCGGATACCGTAACGCCCACGTCGGTCTTCCAGACGATCTTGCCGCCCTGCAGCTTCACGACCTTGCCATCACGCCCTGCAGCAAAGACAGCATCGCCAGCCAGAGCCGGCTGCAGCACGAACGCCCCGGAATCACCGACGCTCGCGCGCCAGATCTCGGCGGTACGCACCGGATTCCTCACCGGCTTCAAGGCGGCCAGCTTCCCATCTCCAGCTGCGAAGGGGTTCCAGGAAGAGCACGCAACCAGACTGAGGGACGCGACAACCGCGACAAGGCTCGGACGAAGCCGCATCATTGGACACCCCCGAGCGCATCCAGCTTGGCCTGGGCAACTTCACGCAGGGTCGCGGATTCAACCTTCGATGCATCGCCGAGCGCGTCCACCGCAGCCTTGTAGGCGACGCGTGCTTCAGCCGGTTTACCCTGCGCCATCAGGATGTCGCCCTTGAGATCCGCATAGCGGGCAGCCAACTCGTCGTCGGGCTTGGCCTGCAGTTGAGCCAGCGCCTCATCGTAGGCCTTGTCGTCCAGCAGGACGGTTGCCAGACGCAGCTTTGCGAGGCTGCGAAGGGCGGAGTCATTGGCCTTCTCTGCGGCCCAGGCCAGCGGTACGCGGGCGTTCTTCAGATCCCCCGCCTCCACTTGGACCTTGGCGGACAGCAACGCGGCCAGATCTGCATAGGACGTAGCGCCGTACTTCTCGATCAGCGTCCCGGCAACTTCACGAGCCTTCTGCGCATTGTGTTCGGCCGCCGCCTGCTGCACGGCATCGTACAGCGCAGAAGCTTCTGCGCTCTGCTTGCTCACGTACCAGTTCCAGCCCTGCCAGGCGACCGAGGCCAGCGCTACAACGATCGCCAGCGCCGTGACGAGCTTGCCGTACTGCTCCCACCAGCCCTTGATCTGGGAAATCTGTTCCTGTTCTTCGAGGTCAAATGCTGCCATCGTCTTCTTCCGATTCGATTAGGCGATCCGCCAGGGTTTCGGGGAGCACTTCCATGGGAACACGAATCTGTTCTCCACCGTCGCGCAAGGGCTTGAGACTGACTTCACCAGCAGCGGCCTCGTCGTCACCGATTACCACCGCAAACGGCGCACCCGAGGCGTCTGCCCGCTTCATCTGAGATTTGAAACTGCCACCGCCACAGTGCTGGGTTACCGCAAACCCGGTACCGCGCAGCATTTCGGCCACCCGGAAGGCTGCCCGCTGGGCGGCCTCACCCGCATGAACGAGGTAAACATCGGGGACGATGCGCTCGGCCTCGCCACCGCTTTCGAGCCACAGGGCGAGCAGACGCTCGACACCCATTGCGAAGCCCGCCGCCGGAGCCGGCTTGCCACCCAGTTGGGCGACGAGACCGTCGTAGCGCCCGCCGGCACAGATCGTGCCCTGGGCCCCGAGACGGGTCGTAACCCACTCGAAAACGGTGCGATTGTAGTAATCCAGGCCGCGCACCAACCGATGATTGATGCGATAAGGCAGGCCGGCATCCTTGAGAACAGCCTGGACACCCTCGAAGTGCTTGATCGATTCCTCACCGAGGAAATCGGCCAGCTTCGGGGCCCCTTCGACCAGATCCTGCAGATCCGGATTCTTGGTATCAAGGATGCGCAGCGGATTGGTGTACAGGCGACGCTTGCCGTCCTCGTCCAGACGGGCCTGGTGCTGTTCGAGGTAGGCGATCAACGCAGCCCGGTGGGTCGCACGCTCATCGCTGCTGCCAAGGGAATTGATCTCAAGCTTGACGTCGTCGAGACCGAGGTCATCCCACAGGCGCGCGCACATCAGGATGTGCTCAGCATCGATGTCCGGGCCTTCGAAACCCAGCGCCTCGACGCCGACCTGGTGGAACTGGCGGTAACGCCCCTTCTGGGGACGCTCGTGACGGAACATCGGGCCCTGGTAATACAGGCGGCGTGGCTGGCTGAACAGCAGGTTGTGCTGGATCGCGGCCCGCACGCAGGAGGCGGTGCCTTCCGGACGGAGGGTCAGATGCTCGCCATTCAGAGCGTCCTCGAAGGAATACATTTCCTTCTCGACGATGTCCGTCACTTCACCGATGGCCCGCTTGAACAGCGGGGTCGGCTCGACCAGCGGCATGCGGATCGGGCGATAGCCATAGCTATGCAGCCAGTTGCGGACGATTTCCTCGAATTGCTCCCAGATTTCTGCTTCATCGGGCAGGATGTCATTCATCCCGCGCACGGCCTGGAGGGTCTTGCTCATGATTCCTTTTGTTTTTCTGTAACGCGCGGATCAGGCCGCTGCGCCCTTGCGGGGGTAGGTGCGGGCCACATAGTTTTCTATGATGGCCTTGAATTCATTGGCAATGTTGTCGCCCCGGAGGGTCTGGGTCTTCACCCCGTCTTCGAACACCGGCGCGGCGGGCGACTCACCAGTACCCGGCAGGGAAATACCGATGTTTGCATGCTTGCTTTCGCCGGGGCCATTCACGATGCAGCCCATCACCGCCAGGCTCATGTTCTCGACGCCATCGTACTGATCGCGCCAGATCGGCATGTTGTCGCGCACGAAGGACTGCACGTCGGACGCCAGCTCCTGGAACAGGGTGCTTGTGGTACGCCCGCAACCCGGGCAGGCGGTGACCATCGGCGTGAATGCCCGCAGGCCCATCGTCTGCAGGATCTCCTGAGCAACGATGACTTCCTGAGTCCGGCTGCCGTTGGGCTCGGGGGTGAGGGACACGCGGATCGTGTCGCCGATGCCTTCCTGCAGCAGCACCGCCAGAGCCGCCGTCGACGCCACGATGCCCTTCGACCCCATACCAGCTTCCGTCAGGCCCAGATGCAGCGGGTAATCACACTTGGCAGCCATGTCACGATATACAGCGATCAGGTCCTGCACGCTGCTGACCTTGGCCGACAAGATGATCTTGTTGCCGGCCAAGCCATACTCCTCGGCCTTCGCTGCAGACTCCAGCGCCGACGTCACCAGCGCCTCGCGCATCACCGCGCCGGCATCGCGCGGCACGGCCCGCTTGGCATTCTCGTCCATGATGCGCGCCAGCACCGATTGGTCGAGGCTACCCCAGTTGACGCCGATCCGTACCGGCTTGTCGTACTTGCAAGCCATTTCGACGATCGACGCAAACTGGGTGTCGCGCTTGGCGCCCTGCCCCACGTTGCCCGGGTTAATGCGCAGCTTGTCGAGGGCCTCGGCGCAGGCCGGATTGTCAGCCAGCAGCTTGTGGCCGTTGTAGTGGAAGTCGCCAACCAGCGGAACATCGAGGTTCATTGCCAGCAGCTTCTCGCGGATCTTCGGCACGGCCTTGGCCGCTTCGTCGTTATTGACGGTGATCCGGACGAGTTCGGAACCGGCTCGCGCCAACTGGGCCACCTGCATCGTGGTCGCGAAGTCATCGGCGGTGTCCGTATTGGTCATCGACTGCACGACGACGGGCGCACCGGAGCCAATCGACACATGGCCGACGCGAACCTGACGGGTCTGACGACGGGCGCAAGCGCGCCCTGAAAGTAGTAGATCCATAAACGAAGCGCCTGATTATTCGAGCTTGAGACGTGCCACCGTCACCTTGGTGGCCGGAGTCAGATCGACGGGGGTGCCGTTTCGCTGCAATTTCACGAACCGGGCGTTGCCGACGACCAGGGAGAAGGGCCCAGTGCCACTCACCTCACGACGCGCCCCTGCCTTGCCAAGCTGCGACAGCAAGATCTTGCCGTTCTTGTCCTTCACCTCGACCCACGCATCCTGGGAAAACTCGAAGACGAGCTGATCTGCGCCGCTCTCCCCGGCCGGCTTTGCCTGCGGAGCCTCGACTGCCTTGTCGGCGGGAGCCACAACGGTAGGCACCGGAGTGCCAACAGGGGGCGGCACGGTGGAAGCCGTCGCCGCCTGCGGAACAGCGCTGTCAGCTGGCGACGGCGCTGCGACTTCAGCAGGCTGTGCGGGAGCCCCCTGCGGGATAACGGGCGCAACAGATGCATCCTGCGACGGCGTCGTCGCCCCACCGGGCGCATTCTCGGGCACAGGCTCCGGCGCCTGTACGGCCACGTTCTCAACCACTTTCTTTTGAGTATCGAAATACCAGCCTGCAACAACCACGCCGAACAATCCTGCAGCCGCCAGCACGCCCGGCAGGATCGACTTCCGGAAACGGCCACGGCCTTCCTGAGGGATGTCCCCATGGGCGTTGGACGCCGGCATCAGCTCCACGGACGTGTCGGCGGGGCGATCCAGGGTCGCCAGCAGGGGCGCGACGTCTACCCGCAGCAGGCGCGCATAGTTGCGCAAGAAACCGCGCGTGAAGGCCAGACCCGGCAATTCGTCAAACCGGCCGCCTTCCAGTGCTTCGACCTGCCGCACATTGAGCTTGAGCGCGTTCGCCACTTCGGCAAGGCTGAAGCCTTGCGCCTCGCGGGCACGGCGCAGGGTATCGCCCACGGAGCCGTCAGCCACAGGCGGCTCGGCCGAAGACGAAAGTGCTTGAGAGTCTGTCACTGATACTGCCCTTGCAAGAAAGCCTGATATTCCGGCGACTCAGGAAAACGGCGCCGCAACTGCTGCACGTAGCTCGTCTCGGCCGGCCTGTTTCCCAGCCGACGCTCGATGCGGATCGCCAGCCACAGGCTCTCTGCGGTCGGTTCTCCACCCTGATGCAACACGGCGAGGTAGCGCTTCGCAGCCTCGTAAGCCCCTCGCCGATAGGTAATGTCAGCCAGATGAAACAATGCCTGGATATTGCTGCCATCAGCCTCGAGGGCGCGCAGGAACTGAGCCTCCGCAGCAGCATCGTTGCGGAGGCGGAGTTGGCACAGGCCGGCGTTGGCATATGCACGGGTTGGCGTCTGGTAATACGGATTACGTGCCGCCCGGCCAAGCAGTTCGAGGCCGGCGCTCTCCTTGCCGGAGGAACACAGGAACCAGCCATAACTGTTCATGATTTCCGGATCGCCGGGAGCCAGCCGCATCGCATACTCGAAGTTGCTCGCGGCAATCTGGTTCTCCTGCAAAAACATATGCACGAGCCCCATAAGCTGGTAAGCGGGCGCATAACCGGAGTCGTACTGAACAGCGGCCTTGGCCTCGTCCAGGGCGACGCCATACTTGCCAACCTGGAAATACGCCTGTCCGAGCTCAACGTGCACCTTTGCCTTACGGCGGGCATCGGTGCCTGCCGGCTGATCGGACACCGGACGTTCGAGCCTGCCCGTGTCAGCGGGCAGCATCGGCGCCGCACACCCCCCCAGCACCAGCGCCAGCCCCCCCAGCACCAGCCAGTTACGCATCAGGAGCGCACCTCCACCACCGGCACGATCCGGGTGGCCGTCCGGCGGGTCTTGTCCTTGACCTGGCCAGCGAGCTGGCCGCAGGCTGCATCCACGTCATCGCCGCGGGTTTTGCGGGTGGTCGTGACGATGCCGGCATCAATGAGGATCTCGGCAAAGCGCTTGATGCGCTGCGCTGGGGAGCGATCGAAGCCTGAGCTCGGGAAGGGGTTGAAAGGAATCAGATTGAACTTGCACGGCACGTCGCGAGTGAGCGCGATCAGCTCCCGTGCGTGTGCATCGGAATCGTTGATGCCGTCGAGCATCACATACTCGAAGGTAATGAAGTCCCGCGGCGCCTTCTCAAGATAGCGCCGGCAGGCAGCCATCAGTTCGCGCAGCGGATACTTCTGGTTGATAGGCACCAGCTTGTCGCGCAGCGCGTCATTAGACGCATGCAGCGATACCGCCAGAGCGGTCGGACAGGCATCGCGCAGGCGATCCATGGCCGGCACGATGCCAGACGTGGACACTGTGACGCGCCGCCGGGAAAGCCCATAAGCATTGTCGTCAAGCATCAGCTTGAGCGCCGATACGACGTTGTCGAAATTGGCTAGGGGCTCGCCCATCCCCATCATCACGACATTGCTGATGACCCGTTCGCCATCGCCGTTGGCACCCAGCATGCGATTGGCGAGCCACAACTGGCCGATGATCTCGGCTGCCGTGAGATTGCGATTGAAGCCCTGCTTGCCCGTCGAGCAGAACGCGCAATCGAGCGCGCAGCCGGCCTGCGAGGAGATGCACAGGGTGCCGCGGTTTGTCTCGGGAATGAACACCGTTTCTACCGCGTTGCTGTTGCCCACGTCGAGCAACCACTTGCGCGTGCCGTCCGTTGACACGCTGTCACGCACCGGAACCGGAGGCGTGACGCACGCCGTCGCTGCGAGCTTGGCCCGCAGCGACTTGGCGACGTCGGTCATCTGCTCGAAATCGGTCTCGCCGAAACGGTGCACCCAGCGGAGCACCTGTTTGGCGCGAAATGGTTTCTCACCCTGCTGGACGAACCATTCAGTGAGGGCTTCGGCATCGAAATCGAGAAGATTGACCACGTGTTATTTCCATCCAGACCAGAGGGGTGGAGAAATTCCGCCCCGCCGGTAGAGATCATTAACGGCTGTAAACGTTCATGCCCGGGAAGAAGAAAGCCACTTCCACGGCAGCGGTTTCAGGAGCGTCGGAGCCATGCACGGCGTTAGCGTCGATGGAGTCGGCGAAGTCAGCGCGGATGGTGCCCGGAGCGGCCTTCTTCGGGTCGGTGGCGCCCATCAGCTCACGGTTCTTGGCAATGGCGCCTTCGCCTTCCAGCACTTGGATCATCACGGGGCCGGAGGTCATGAAGGACACCAGATCCTTGAAGAAGGGGCGCTCCTTGTGCACCGCGTAGAACTGGCCGGCTTCCTGCTCGGACAGGTGCACCATCCTGGCGGCGATGATCTTCAGGCCGGCGCCTTCGAAGCGGGCGTAGATCTGGCCGATCACGTTCTTGGCGACGGCGTCGGGCTTGATGATGGAGAGGGTGCGTTCAATAGCCATGTTGCTTGCTCCAGTGAGACAAAGGATGGTCGAAAAACCGAAAGCTTGGAATTTTAGCAGGTTGATGCGTCAATTCGGCTTTTTTCGGCTCATCACAGCACGACGAGGAGCAAATGGCGCGGCGCGCGGGGCTGCTGGCGCGATTGTGAACAAAAAAAAGGGTGCGCATCGCGCACCCCCAACCCCAACAGAGAGACTTTAGTCTGGACCGTGATCCAGAAGGCGCCCGGTATTGCTTGTTGTCTGCGCCTTGAACTTGGGACGAAGTATGGGAGAAGTCCTGCCGGCCGGTCTTGACCTGCGTCAAAAACCCTTCACATTGCGGGGTGATCGGAGCTGCAATGTCAGCGCCCATTTGCATCCTTCTCCCCCTCACCACGCGGAGTTGGCTGCGGCGTGTCGTCATCACTGACGACACGATAGCCAGGCCCCTCGAGGTCATCGAACTGGCCGCTGCGAACAGACCACCAGAAGATCACCCCGATCAGAAAGACGAGCAGCACGGACATGGGAATGAGCAGATACAGGCTTTCCATGAGAAATGGCTTTCAGTTCGCCCGCCGCCGTTGCAGGCGCAGAGCATTCAAGACTACGAACAAGGAGCTGGCGGACATCCCGATGCCCGCCATCCAGGGCGTCACGAGGCCGGACATGGCCAGCGGCACCGCCGTGAAATTGTAGGCGAAGGACCACCACAGGTTCTGCCGGATGATGCGCAGCGCACGCCGCGACAACTCCACGCCTTCCGCCAGCACACCGAGACGAGCCCCCAGCAGCACGATGTCCGCCTGGTTGCGAGCCAGATCCGTCCCGCCGCCCATGGCAATCGACACCTGGGCCTGGGCCAGTACCGGCGCGTCGTTCACTCCGTCGCCAACCATCGCCACGACTGCGCCATCACGCTGCAACAACGTCAGCGCGGCATGCTTTCCCTCTGGCGTCATCCCACCTTCCGCCCGCGCCACGCCCAGGCGCCCCCCCAGCTCCGTCACGGTAGCCGGCGTATCGCCACTGAAGATGGACAGTTCCATGCCCTGCCCCCTCAAAGTATCGAACGTGGCGGCGCAGTCCTCCCGCAAGCCGTCGCTCAGGGCAAAGCCTGCAATCCAGCCGGCCGACGAAGCCAGCGCGACCACCGTTCTACCCGAACGCTCGTCCTCCAGCAAAGCCGCCGGAATCGGGGAACCCGCAAGCTCGGCCACGAAGGCCGGCCGGCCGATCCGGTGAACCACACCAGCCAGCTCTCCCGAGACACCCTGCCCTGTCACGGCCTGCAGGGCGGCAAACGAAGCAAGAGCCTCATCCTTGGCCGCCAACCGGATGGCCACCGCGATGGCGTGCTCCGACCCCTGTTCCAGCCCGGCAGCTCGGGCCAGAGCTTCGCCTTCGGCCTGATCCCCGAGCAAGCGCACCTGCTCAAGGCGCATCTCGCCGTAGGTCAGGGTTCCTGTCTTGTCGAAAACGAAGTGCCGGGCCCGCGCCAGCGCCTCGACAGCATGGCCGCGCGTGACCAGCACCCCCATACGCGCCAATGCGTCCGTGGCCACTGTCAGCGCCACCGGCGTAGCGAGGGACAGCGCACACGGGCAGCTGACCACCAGCACCGACACGAAGACCCACAGAGCCCGATCTGGATCAAACCACCACCACCCCGCAGCCGTAACGGTAGCGAGAATCAGCAGCACAACAATAAACCACGCCGCCACCTGATCGGCTTGCTGCACCACGCGCGGCTTCTCGGCCGATGCCCGCTCCATCAGCTGGCGGATCGCCGCCAGGCGAGTGTGCTCCCCCGTACGGGTGACGCGCACCAGCAAGGGGCTGGTGACATTGATGCTGCCTCCGGTCACTTCACTGCCACGAGCCTTGGGCACCGGCCGGCTCTCGCCGGTCAACAGCGCTTCATTGGCTTGGCTATTCCCATCGACGACAACGCCATCGGCCGGCACGGCTTCGCCCGGCTTGACGCGGATCACATCGCCCGCCAGCAACTGTGACACCGGAACCTTCTCGCCCTCCTGGGCCGGATAGGCCGACAGGCGCTCGGCGAAGGCCGGCAGGGCCTTGCCCATTTCTTCGACACCGCGCACAGCCTTCTGCCGTGCCAGCATCTCCACGTAGCGGCCGCACAGCAGGAAGAAGACGAACATCGTCACCGAATCGAAATACACCTCACCCTTGCCCACCAGCGTAGCCCAGCAACTGGCCACGAAGGCTGCCCCGACGCCAAGTGCGACCGGCACGTCCATGCCCAGTCGGCGCAGGCGGATGTCGCGTATGGCGTGACTGAAGAACGGTGCGGCGGAATACAGCACGACCGGCGCTGTCAGGATCAGGCTCGCCCAGCGCATCAACTGCTCGATGTCGCTGGTCATGTCGCCGGCGTCGGCGATATACACCGGGAAGGCGTACATCATGACCTGCATCATCCCGAAGCCGGCCACGAACAGGCGCCACAGTGCGGAGCGGCGTTCCCGCTGGGAGATCTGCTCGGACCGCGCAGCGTCGTAGGGATAGGCGCGGTAGCCGATGGCGTGGATTGCCGCCAGGATGTCCGACAGCTTGATGCGCCGCTCGTCCCAGCGCACCCGCGCACGGCGCGTCGCGTAATTGATGTCCACCGCCGTCACGCCGGGCTGGTGGGCCACGTGCTGCTCGTTCAGCCAGATGCAGGCAGCGCAGGTGATGCCCTCGAGGATCAGCGCCGCCTCGCGCTCATGCTCGCCAATCGGCTTAACGAATCCCTGCTGGAAATCCGGGTGATCGAACAGCCCCAGATCCTTCAGCTCGTCGGGCATCGCCTCGCGGGCCTGCTCGGGCATCGCGTCGCGGCGCTTGTAGTAATCGATGAGCCCGCTGCTGACAATGGACTGGGCCACGGCCTGGCAACCGGTACAGCACATCTGGTGGCGAACCCCCTCGATGTCGACGGGGAGGTCTACGTCTGCGGGAATGGGCAGCCCGCAGTGATAGCAATCATGCTCGGGCAAAACAGGGGAAGGGGACGACAACGAAGGCCTCGCACAGGACTCACCGGTAACCGGACAGTGGCCGCCGGGAAAACACGCCTTTTATCACAAAGCGGCCACCCACGGCGAACCACCCCTACCCTGACAACTGGCAGACGGCTAGAGTCGCGACGGATCGAAGCCGGTTTCCCGGTAGATTGAATGGATCAGCTCGCTGCCGATTCGGGCCTCCATCTTCTGATGCACCGGCAGCATGGCTTTCTTGAAGGCCAGCCGCTCATCCTTGTTGGGGATATACACCTGCACCTTGCCGCTCTTGCGGATCGCCTCCAGTGCCTTGTCGTTCTCCTCCTTCGCGATCCGGTTGGCGTAGACCGTTGCCTCCCGCATCGCCTGCTCCAACTGGCCCCGCAGCTCGGCAGGCAAACCATCCCAGAAGCGCTTGTTGGCAATGACCGCGTAGCCGAGATAACCGTGATTGGTCACCGCCAGATACTTCTGCACCTCGTGCATCTTTTGGGTGTAGGTGTTCGAATGGGGATTTTCAGTGCCATCCACGACACCGGTCTTCAAGCCCTGATAGACCTCGGAGAAAGCCATCACCAGCGGCATGCCACCAACGGCACGGATCTGCTCCTCCAGAACCTTCGACGACTGGATACGCAACTTCTTGCCGCGCAAGTCAGCCGGCGTGCGGATCGGCGTGTTCGCAGAGAAAGACTTGAAGCCATTGTCCCAGTACGCCAGGCCGACGATCCCCTTCGATTCGAGCTTCCTCAGGATGCTCGCCCCGACCGGCCCCTGGGTCACCCGATGCAGGTCGGCGTAGTCGTCGAAGATGTAAGGCAGGTCGAAGACCTCGAACTCCTTCACGCCAAGCGGTCCGAACTTGGCCAGGGACGGCGCCAGCATCTGCACGACGCCCAGTTGCAGGGCCTCGAGCTCTTCCTTGTCCTTGTAGAGCGTGCTGTTCGGATAGACCTCCACCCTGACCTTGCCATGGGTCAGTTCCTCGGCGCGCTTCTTGAAATACTCGGAGGCCTTGCCCTTAGGAGTGTCCGCCGCCACCACGTGGCTGAACTTGATGACTATCGGCGCCTGGGCCGCGGCCATCGCACACGCCCCCATGGCAATCAGGCCGAACAGCAGGCTACGCAAATACATTCGAATCTCCATTATGGGCAGTCGAGGCGGCATGGTACATGAGGCGCAATTCCGGCAGACTGCAGCACTGCACTCTGGAAGACAGCATCAATAGGCTCAATTGTGGTCATCCGCAGTGTGGAAACATCGGATGGCTCTAAACGGCCAGGCCGGCGATAACTAGGAATCCTCCCGTTCGTGATTCTCAACCCCTTGCCTCCGTCGAATTCAGCCCCTCCTCCGCCGAGCTGGTACTGGAGCCTGCCCTACGCCGCCGTAGCCCTGTTCATCGCCACGATGGCGGCGCTGCTGTGGCTGACCCACCGCCAGGACGCCGAAGAGCAGCGCGCCACGCTGATCAACGACGTGCTGTGGATGGAGCAGAATCTATCTTTTCAGTTCGAACGCAACGATGCGCAACTGACCCAGCTCGGGCCGGCCCTGCTGTCCAACGGCCGCCCGAGCGCCACCGCCGAGGCCCGCCTCAAGCAGGCCCTGGACCCGGAGAGCGGACTGATCCGTGTGCTTTGGCTCGACCCCAGCGGACGCGTCAAGGGGTCGGAGCCTCCCTACACCGACAGCCATCTTGTTGGCGAAGCATCGGGCACTTTTCCGTCGTCCTCGGCCTATCGCCTGGCCCGCTCCCTCGGTCGACCGGTTTATAGCGACGCCTATGCCGTCCTCGACAACCAGACCCAGTTCGAGGCCCATGTTCCGATCTTCGACGGCGGCCGCTACCTGGGCTCAGTGGTCGGCGTTTATTCATTGAACAACATGCTGGCCCGCCAGATTCCATGGTGGTTCTCTGAACGCTACCGGGTTTCGGTGAGCAACAACCTGGGCACCGAGATTGCCGCCAAGTCCAAGGTCTCCCCGCTGTCCAGCCTCAACTACGAAATCCCCTTCGAGCCGCCCGGCCACGGCCTGACGGTCAACGTCACCGCCTACAAGAGCGAGGTGCGCTGGATTCCGCTATTGCTGATGGGCTCCCTCGGCGTACTCGGCGCCGCCATCGTATGGAGTCTGTGGCAGTTGCGCCGGCACATGAAACGCCGCCAGCAGGCCGAGCAAGCGCTTAGCGCCGAACACGCCTTCCGCAAGGCCATGGAAGATTCCCTCAATACTGGCATGCGCGCCCGCGACCTGACCGGCAAGATCACCTATGTGAACCCGGCTTTCTGCCGCATGGTCGGCTGGAGCGCTGAGGAGCTGGTCGGCCTGACGCCCCCCATGCCCTACTGGGCCCCCGAAGCCCTGGAGCGCACTCGCGCCGTCCATGAGCTGGTGCTGGGCGGCAATGCACCTCCCCAGGGCATGGAGATCCGCCTGATGCGCCGCAATGGCGAGCGCTTCGACGCACTGCTCATCGAAGCCCCGCTGATCGACTCCAGCGGGAAGCACATTGGCTGGATGGGCTCAGTGGTGGATGTCACCGAGCAAAAGCGCGCCCAGGAGCTCGCACGCCAGCAGCAGGAACGCCTGCAGGCCACCGCCCGCCTGGTCACCATGGGCGAAATGGCCTCCACCCTCGCCCACGAACTCAACCAGCCGCTGGCCGCCATTTCCAGCTACAACACCGGCTGCCTGAACATGCTCGGCAACGGCGACCTGCCGAAGAAGGAGCTGACGACCATCCTCGAGAAGATCGGCAAGCAGGCCCAGCGGGCCGGCCAGATCATCCGGCGCGTACACACCTTCGTGCGGCGCAGCGAGCCCAAGTTTGAAACGGTGGATGTGAATGCCATCCTCAAGGAAGCCGTCGGCCTGGTGGAGCCCGACGCAGACCGGCGCGGCGTCCTCATCGAACTGGAGCTGGAGGACAACCTGCCCTCAATCCACGCCGACCCGGTGATGATTGAGCAGGTCGCGGTGAACCTGATCCGCAACGGCATGGACGCCATGGCGGACAACCCGCGCGAGACTCGCCGCCTGATGATCCGGACCCAACGCCAGAACGGTACGCTGGTATGCACCGTGGCCGACCGGGGCGCGGGCATTCCACCAGAGGTCGCGGAAAAGCTGTTTGCCCCCTTCTTCACCACCAAGGCTGAAGGCATGGGCATCGGGCTCAACATCTGCCGCTCGATCGCCGAACTTCACCGGGGTCGCCTGAGCTTCGAGAACAACCCGGGCGGTGGTACGATTTTCCACTTCTCCCTGCCGATTCCGCCATGAGCACGCCCCTCGCCCACATTGTTGACGACGACGAAGCCATCCGCGACGCCCTCACCTGGCTCTTCCGGACCAAGGAGGTTGCGAGCGCCGAATGGGACTCCGCCGAGGAGTTCCTGGCCGCCTGGCAGCCGGACTGGCGCGGCTGCATCGTTCTGGATATCCGCATGCGGGAAATGAGCGGCCTGGAATGCTTCGACGTGCTGCAGGAACGCGGCAATACGCTGCCGGTGATCTTCCTGACCGGCCATGGCGACGTGCCGATGGCGGTCAGTGCGTTGAAAAAAGGCGCCTTTGACTTCCTCGAGAAGCCCTTTGAAGACAACGCACTGGTCGATGTGGTCATCCGGGCGCTGGCCCAAGATGCCAAGCGCCAGGCCAGCCAAGCAACCCAGGCCTCGGTTAGCAACCACCTGGCGTTACTGACGCCACGGGAGCAGGAAGTCATGAACCTGGTACTGGCCGGCAAATTCAACAAGGTCATCGCCGACGAACTGAACATCTCGATGCGCACCGTCGAGGTTCATCGGGCGCGGGTCTTCGAGAAAATGGGAGTGCGCTCCGCCGTCGAGCTTGCCCAGCTCCTCGCCCCCAGCCGCGACAAGGGCTCCGGAAGCTCAGGCGAACACTGACCAGCGGGGCAGGATGCCGGCCTGGCCGGACGGGCACTGGAATTCGGCTGCCACACCGACCCCGGCGATCCACGCGAGCCGACCATCAACCCATAGCATCGGCACGGCATCCCGCAACCAGGGCGGAACCCCCGCCTCCTGCCAGAGGTTCTTCAGGCTCCGGGAGGGGCCGCCAGCATGAAGGCGCATGCGAGCGCTGGGGTGACGCGACTGCAGGGCACACGCCGCAGATTTCAGCAGATCCGCCGCCAGCCCTTGCCCCACCACGGGAGTGAAATCCAGCACGCCGCCACACCATGGGACGGAAGCTTCACCACGCCACGAACGGGACTCAACGGCACCAACCAGCAACGTAGCCGCTTCCAGCCACCAGTGCTGGCGATAGACACACAGCGCAACCTTGCCCAACGGAATTCGCGATCCCGACGCAGCCCCACTTTCACGGAACTGGCGCTCAACCTCGCGCAAGCGATTCTCGTCCGGCATCGGCAAACCGGCCTGCCCGAGCAGACGCCGCAACACATTGCGCAAACGGGCAGACGATAGGGCCAGCGCCGGCGGGTAAGACAGCCGTGTCCCTCCGGCCAGACTCAGCAGTTCCAGGTCGCCATCGGCCAGTTCTTCCAGCAACCCCTCGGCCTCGCCGGCCAATCGCCCCAGGCGGGCGAGGTTGGCCGATGCGCCGGTGAAACGTGCGTCGAGCTGCGGCAGGATCGTGTTGCGCAGAAAATTGCGCGTGAAGGCTGTGTCGGCGTTGCTTGGATCATCGATCCAGCGCAGCCCATGCCGGAGCGCATAGTCATGCAACAGCTGGCGCGGGATATCGAGCAGGGGCCGCCAGATCCGCGCGGCCGCGCCAACATCGACGGAGTCGCGCATGCCGGCCAGGCCCTTGACGCCAGAGCCGCGCAACGCACGAAACAGAATGGTTTCGGCCTGGTCGTCCCGATGGTGGGCCAGAGCCAGCACACCGCGGTCCAGGCCGCGCAGCAGCGCCGTCCGCCGAGCCTCCCGCGCTGCGGCCTCGAGGCCACAGGGGTGAGCCCTGTCCACCTCAACCGGGCAAACCGTAAATGGCACATCGAGCGCGGCGCAAAGCTCAGCACACACATCGCCCCACGCTTCGGAACCGGCCACGAGGCCATGGCTCACGTGAACGGCGCTCAGCTCAATCCCGAGCGCGCTCCGCAAGCCGCCCAGGACGTGCGTCAACACCGAGGAGTCGAGCCCGCCGCTCAGACCAACCCGAACCTCGCGGGGTGGGGCGGACAGTTGCCGCCAACTGGCGGCAACCCGCGCTGCGAGCTCAGTCGACAGCAATTTCCTTGAACTTGCCGTAGCTCATCAGCCGCTCGAAGCGGCGCTCGAGCAGCTCCGACGGCGACAGCTCGGAGACCTGGCGCAGCGCGTCCTGCAGCGCCCGCTTGAGGTTCTGCGCCATCGCTCGATGGTCTCGATGGGCGCCACCGACAGGCTCATTGACCACCTTGTCGATGAGCCCCAGGGACTTCAGCCGCGAAGCGGTGATCCCCATCGTCTCGGCAGCGTCGGAGGCGCGCTCTGCGCTCTTCCACAGGATGGAGGCACAACCTTCCGGCGAAATCACCGAATAGGTGGAGTACTGAAGCATCAGCAACTGGTCGCCGACTGCGATCGCCAGCGCGCCGCCCGAGCCACCTTCGCCGATGATGGTGCAGATCAACGGCACCTTCAGCTCGGCCATCACGGCGAGGTTATGGCCGATGGCCTCGGACTGGCCGCGCTCTTCCGCATCGATGCCGGGATAGGCGCCCGGCGTATCGACGAAGGTGAACACCGGCAGGCCAAACTTCTCGGCCAGCTTCATTAGGCGCATCGCCTTGCGGTAACCCTCGGGGCGCGGCATGCCGAAATTGCGGAAGATCTTTTCCTTGGTGTCGCGACCTTTCTGATGGCCGATCACCATGCAGGACTGGCCATTGAAACGCGCCAGACCACCCACGATCGCCTTGTCGTCTGCAAAGTTGCGATCGCCGTGCAGCTCTTCGAAGTCGGTGAAGATGTGCTGCACGTAGTCAAACGTATAGGGGCGCTGGGGATGTCGCGCCACCAGCGCGCTCTGCCAAGGCGTCAGCTTGGCATAGATATCCTTGGTCAGGCCGTGGTTCTTCTGCTCCAGGCGGGCGATCTCCTCGGAGATATCCACCGCCGAATCGTCCTGCACAAAGCGTAGTTCTTCGATCTTCGCCTCAAGCTCTGCAATAGGCTGCTCAAAATCTAGGAACGTTGTTTTCATCCGGTCGAACTCATAGAAATTTTTGCCATTTTACCCCATCGACTCCTGCGACGGGCGCCAGCCCTGCTGCAGCCCTGTTTTTGCTAAAAAAATCGCATTGCTGCACAGCGCAATAAGCCGCTAACATCGCCCCTCTTTGCCCGCTCGATCTCCCAAAAATGGCTTCGATGAACCTTCTCCGCGCCCTCGTCACGGTCAGCGGCATGACCCTGCTGTCGCGGATCCTGGGTTTCGTGCGTGATTTCGTGCAGGCCCGCGCCTTTGGCGCCGGCATCGAGATGGATGCCTTCGTCGTCGCCTTCCGCCTGCCCAACCTGCTGCGCCGCATGTTTGCCGAAGGGGCCTTCTCCCAGGCCTTCGTCCCCATCCTCGCGGAGTACAAGAACAAGCGCGGCCCGGACGAAACCCACCGCCTGATCAATCACGTCGCCAGCGCACTGGGCCTGGTCGTACTGATCGTCTCGATCCTCGGTGCACTGGCCTCGCCGGCCATCATCTACGCCACCGCCCCCGGCTTTTCCGACAACACAGAAAAGTTCGAGCTGACCGTCCAGCTCACCCGCATCACCTTCCCGTACATCTTCTTCATGTCGCTGGTGGCCCTCGCCGGCGGCGTGCTGAACACCTGGAGC
This sequence comes from Zoogloea sp., assembly GCF_041914405.1. Taxonomy (NCBI): domain Bacteria; kingdom Pseudomonadati; phylum Pseudomonadota; class Betaproteobacteria; order Rhodocyclales; family Zoogloeaceae; genus Zoogloea; species Zoogloea sp. The sequence goes on along the minus strand of NZ_JAYSDK010000015.1, from coordinate 23,497 downwards.
CGTTTTGCGATTCCGGCCTTCACGCCGGTGCTGCTGAACCTGTCTTTCATCTTCATGGCGCTGTTCGCGGCCCCCTATTTCGATCCGCCCATCCTGGTGCTGGGCTGGGCCGTATTCATCGGAGGACTTGCCCAGGTCGTGCTGCAACTGCGCCCGCTTGCCAAGATCGGCATGCTGCCGCGCTTCTCGCTGGATTTCTCCGACCCGGGCGTGCGACGCATCCTGAAGCTGATGGCACCGGCGATCCTCGGCGTGTCGGTCAGCCAGATCTCGCTGCTGATCAACACGGTCTTCGCCTCCTTCCTGCCAAGCGGCAGCGTGTCCTGGCTGTACTACGCCGACCGCCTGATGGAATTCCCGTCCGGCATGCTCGGCGTGGCGCTCGGCACCATCCTGCTGCCCAGCCTGTCGAAAATGCATGCAGACGAGAAGCCGGCCGAGTTCTCCGCACTGCTGGACTGGGGCTTGCGCCTGACCCTGCTGCTGACGCTACCGGCGTCCGTCGGCCTTGCCTTGCTCGCGGTGCCGCTGATCAGCACCCTGTTCCACCACGGCGCCTTCAGCGCGAACGATGTGCTCCAGACTCGGACCGCGCTGGTCGCCTACAGCTTGGGACTAACCGGGCTGATCCTCGTCAAGGTGCTCGCCCCGGCCTTCTACTCACGACAAGACGTGCGCACACCAGTGCGCATCGGCATCATGTCGCTGATCATTACCCAATTGATGAACCTTGCCTTCATCGGCCCCTTCCAGCATGCCGGCCTGGCCTTGTCCATCGGCCTCGCCTCCTGCTTCAACGCTACCCTGCTCTACCGCGGCCTGCGCGCCAGGGGCGTCTATAACCCGCAACCGGGCTGGGGTGCCTTTGGGGCCAAGCTGGCCGTCGCGCTGCTGGCCCTGGCCTGCGGCATCTACCTCACTGCAGGCCCGGACAGCCTGTGGCTGCATGCCAGTAGCCTGGAACGGGTGATCCGCCTGTCAGCCCTCATCTGCGGCGGCATCGCCGTGTATTTCGCGGTCCTGTTCGCACTCGGCTTCCGGCTCGCCGACTTCCGCCGGCGCGGTGCGAGCTGAGTATGATCTTGGCTACAATCAGCCAAACCACTCAGGGAGACGAACCAACATGAAGATACACAGCGACAGCTTTGCCGACGGCAGCGTAATTCCTGGCCAGTTCGCCTTCTGCGTGCCCGCCGCAGAAGGGCATGTGAGCCTCAGCAGTAACCGCAACCCACATCTCGCTTGGAACGACACGCCTACAGGAACTCGCTCCTTCGTGCTGATCTGCCACGACCCGGACGTTCCGAGCCGCGGCGACGACGTCAACCAGGAAGGGCGCTCTGTGCCCGCCGACCTACCCCGCGTGGACTTTTTCCACTGGGCGCTCATCGACCTGCCGGCCTCCGTCACCAGCATTGCGGAGGGTGCGCACTCCAGCGCGGTCACCGCCAACGGCAAGCCTGGCCCGGACCTGCCCGACGGCAGCCGGCACGGCCTGAACGATTACACCGGATGGTTCGCTGGCGACGAACAGATGAAGGGCAACTACTTCGGCTACGACGGCCCCTGCCCGCCGTGGAACGACTCCATCCGGCACCGCTACGTCTTTACGGTATACGCGCTGGACATTCCCCGCCTGCCCCTCGAAGGCATCTTCACGGGACAGCAGGTGCGCGATGCCATGACCGGGCACATCCTCGCCCAGGCCAGCCTGACCGGCACGTACAGCCTCAACCCGGCAGTCCCAGCCTGAACCGTCGCGCGGGGCCGTCCGCCAGGAAGACGGCCACAGCGCCGGATCAAACCTCGTAAGAAGGCAGGCGCGCCGCCATCACCGGCAGGTTCAAGTGCAAATGCAGGTAATCGGGCAAGCCGTTCCGGAATGACGGCCAGTCCTCACCGGCAATCAGCGGGCGGCACCAGGTCTTGAACGCCTCGGTCACGCCAAAGCCGTCGGCAGCGATGAACTCCGGCGGTAACGTCCGCTCCAGATTGGCCACCCGCTCGAAGGGCTGCAGGTTAGTGCGCCAGCGATAGGGCTGGTCAGACACGCGCTCGATGCCGACAACGCCGTGCTCTCCAGCCAGCGCCCGCCGCACCGCTGCTTTGCCGACAGCAAATGCCTGGGCCGTATCCGTGCGGGATGCCAGGTGCCGAGCCGAACGCTGCAGGTAATCAGCCAGCGCGTAATGCACCTTGTAGCCGAGACAGGAGTGGATACGCTCCGCCACCACCTCCCCGGCCCCGCCCAACTGGACGTAGCCCTTCTGGTTGCGGTCGAGCATGGCTAGGATCTGCCCGTCAGGGCCACGAATGCCTTCTGCCACGACGATCGCGCAGGCACCGATGCGCTCGACGACCTCCTTCACACGGGCGAGGAAGGCTGCTTCATCGAACGGCACCTCGGGGAGCAGGATCAGATGCGGTGCAGCGTCCTCTTCCTCCGCTGCCAGCGCGCAGGCGGCGGCCAGCCAACCGGCGTTGCGCCCCATGACCTCCAGCACGAAGGCCCGCCCGCCGCCGGTCGTCATCGCCGCCAGATCGAGGCCGACCTCCCGGATCGAAGTGGCCAGATACTTGGCCGCCGAGCCGTAACCCGGACAGCAGTCGGTCAGCACAATGTCGTTATCGACGGTCTTCGGCACCCCGACCACGGTCAAGGGATAGCCGCGCAGGTCTGCCGCGACCTGGATCTGGCGGCAGGTCTCCATCGAGCCGTTACCACCGTTGTAAAGAAAGAAAGCGACATCATGGGCGGCGAGCACGTCGAACAGGCGGTCGTACTGGGCCGGATTGCGCTCCAGCGCATCCAGGTCGAAGCGGCACGAACCGAAGGCACCGCCCGGCGTTGCGCGCAAGCGGGCCAACTCTGCGTCCGACAGGACCGCCGTGTCCAGCAGGGTCTCCCGCAACACACCCAGGATGCCGTTGCGCGCCGCCAATACACGCCCGACCGCCTTGCCGGCCTGGCGTGCAGTGGTAATCACGCCGGCCGCCGACGCATTGATGACTGCAGTCACGCCGCCCGACTGCGCATAAAGCAGATTCTTCGCCATCCGGATCCTCTTGCCGCAGATTGCGCCACTGAAAAAACAAAGGCCGGCATGAAGCCGGCCCTTTGCGAGTGCGAACTGGGCGCTTACTTCAGCGCTTCGAAGGCACGCTCGCGGATTTCCTCGACCTTGCCGAGGCCGCCGATCTTGCGATACTGGGGCGCGTTCGCGTCACCCTTGGCCGCCCAATCGGAATAATAGGCGACCAGCGGCTTGGTCTGGGCGTGGTACACGTCCAGACGCTTCTTGACAGTTTCTTCCTTGTCGTCGTCGCGCTGGATCAGCGGCTCGCCGGTCTCGTCGTCTTTGCCTTCCACCTTGGGCGGATTGAACTTGACGTGATAGGTGCGGCCGGAAGCCACGTGCACGCGACGACCAGACATGCGGCCGATGATCTCTTCATCGGGCACGTCGATCTCGAGCACGAAATCGATGGGCACGCCGGCAGCCTTCATGGCTTCGGCCTGCGGAATGGTACGGGGGAAGCCGTCGAACATGTAGCCGGACTGGCAGTCTGCTTCCTTCAGGCGGTCCTTAACCAGACCGATGATGATGTCGTCGGACACGAGGCCGCCAGCATCCATGACCTTCTTGGCCTCGATACCCAGCGGGGTGCCGGCCTTGACGGCCGCACGCAGCATGTCGCCGGTGGAAATCTGCGGAATGCCGAACTTTTCCTTAATGTAATTGGCTTGGGTGCCCTTGCCGGCGCCCGGCGGTCCCAACAGAATCAAACGCATGTCTTTCCCTCCTCTGGTTATTGTCGATACGACATGGGATTGCGAAACTATCGCGAAACTTCCGCAAGGTCAAACGCCTGGCGGACACGTTCAAGATCTTCAGCGGTATCCACTCCGGCGGGCGGAGCCTGGTCCAGCACCATGACCCGGATGGGGAAACCGTGGGCCATCGCCCGCAACTGTTCGAGCGCTTCCCATTGCTCCAGCGGCGACGGCGCCAAGCTGGAATAACGCTTAAGGAAACCGGCCCGGTAGGCATACAGACCGATGTGGCGATAGGCTGGCAGGCCGACCGGCAGCACGCCACGCTCTTCCGCAAATGCGTCCCGCGCCCACGGAATCGGCGCCCGGGAAAAATACAGCGCTCGGCTCCGGGCATCGAGCACGACCTTCACCACGTTCGGATTGAAGAATTCTTCCGCTGAACCCAGGGGATGGCAGGCAGTGGCGATAGCCGCTTCGGCGTCACTGGCCAGGCACTCAGCCGCGCGACCGATCAGCCCTGCCGGAATCAGCGGCTCGTCACCCTGCACATTGACGACGATATCGTCGTCGCCCCAACCCAGCTGCGTTGCCACTTCCGCCAGTCGATCGGTGCCCGACGGATGCCCGGCATCGGTGATGACGACCTTGCCACCTGCCTGCTCGACCACCGCAGCGATACCCTCGTGATCGGTGGCCACCCATACCTCGTCGGCGCCAGCTTGCAGAGCCCGATCGAGAACGCGCAGGACCATCGGCTTGCCGGCAATGTCGAGCAGTGGCTTGCCAGGCAAGCGGCTGCTCGCATAGCGGGCCGGAATGACGATACGGAAACCCATGTCAGCGGGACTGGGCGATTTCTTCGTCAGTCAGCGGCCGGGCTTCTTCCTCCAGCATCACCGGGATGCCGTCACGAATCGGGTAAGCCAGGCGGGCGCTGACGCTCCACAGCTCCTGCTTGTCCTTGTGGAAGTCGAGCGGGCCCTTGGTAATCGGGCACACCAGGATTTCAAGCAGTCGGGGGTCCATCGAGCTTCTCCACAATCAGTTCCGCCGCGCCCGGCGCAAGCTGCGCACGGACCGGCCACACCCAGCTGTCGGCCGGGGCGAAAGGCGCGCATTTTACCGCATCCTTCTCCGTCATCAGAAGTACATCGCCATCGGAAATTGCCAGATCGGCCGCGGTGAACGCGTGATGATCAGGAAATGGGCGCCGCTGGATGCTCAAGCCCAGCCCTTCGAGCTGACTGAAGAAGCGTTCGGGTCGTCCGATACCGGCCATCGCATGGATCCGGCGACCGCGGAAGGCCGCCGCGTCGCAACGTTCTTCACGCCGCCCGAGCCGTTCGAACAGCGAACCGGCCAACCCGAACTGGAACACCGGCACCGGGCGGATCTTTGCGGACAAGCGCACCGACAGGGCGCCGTGGGCCAGCACCAATCCCGCTTCGCGAACGCGGCCCAAGCCTTCCCGCAGCGGCCCCGCCGGCAGGCGCAGGCAGTTGCCGAGGGTGGCTTCGTCCACCACTACGACTTCCAGATCCCGCGCCAGCCGATAATGCTGGAGGCCATCGTCGGCGATCAGCACATCCACGTCCGGGTGGGCTTCCAGCAAGGCCTGCCCCGCAGCAGGACGGTCGCGCCCGACGAAGACCGGGCAGCCCGAGCGGGACGCCATCATCACGGGCTCGTCGCCGAAGCGGGCCGGGTCGCCGTCGGCCGGCACCTGAGCAACACCTTCAACCGCCCCGCCGTAGCCCCGGCTGACGATGCCCGGCTTGAAACCACGGTCGCGCAAGAGCTCCGCCAACCACAGCACGATGGGTGTTTTGCCGCTTCCACCCACCGCGACGTTGCCGACGACGACAACCCGCACGGGCAAGCGGACAGACTTCAGGAGACCCAACGCAAAGAGCCGGCGACGCAGGCCAGCCAGCAGTGCAAACAACAGGGAGAGGGGAAGGAGGCTCCATGCGAGCGCCCCTCGGCTCTGCCAGAATCCGGGGGCGCTACGTGGCATGAAGTGCTACAGACTCAGCGCTGGGCAGCCTGAGTGGCGAAGGAAATGTGAATCAGGCCGGCCTGTTGCGCCGCCTGCATCACATCGATAACACGCTGATGGACAGCCTTTGCATCCGCATTGATGATGACCACCGGATCCTTGGCGTTGGCAGGCGCCACGGCGCGCAACGCTGCGGCAATGGCGGCCACGTCGGTGCCGTTGACCGGGCGCTTGTTGATGACCACCTCGCCACCGGCGGTGACAGCCACGTTGATCTCGACCGGCTTGTCGTCGCTGACCTGGGCATCCGCTGTGGGCAGGTTGATCTCTAGCCCGGCGAATCGCGAATAGGTCGTGGTGAGCATCAGGAAAATGATGATCACCAGCAACACGTCGATCATCGGAATCAGGTTGATTTCCGGCTCCTCGCGGGAGCGGCCGCGACTGAAGTTCATGGCCGGTGCCTCAGCGGCGTTCGCCGTGGATCAGTTCGACGAGACGGATCGCCTGCTGCTCCATCTCGATCACCAGGCCATCGACGGTGGCGCGGAAATGGCGCCAGAAGATCATGCTCGGAATCGCGATGACCAGGCCGAAACCGGTGTTGTACAAGGCGATGGAGATACCGTGGGCCAGCTGCTGGGGGTTGGAGCCGCCGGGCGCCTGGGAGCCGAAGATCTCGATCATGCCGACGACGGTGCCGAACAGCCCCATCAACGGGCTGATCGATGCAATGGTGCCGAGGGTGGTCAGGAAACGTTCCAGATCGTGAGTGACCGCGCGACCGGTTTCCTCGATTGACTCCTTCATCACTTCACGCGGGCTGCGCACGTTGCGCAGGCCGGCGGCCAGCACACGGCCCAACGGGGAACTGAGCGCAACGCGGTTGAGCATCTCGGAAGTGACGCCGCTCTGGCGCATTTCGGCAACGACCTTGTCCACCAGGCCGTCAGGAAGAATTTTGCTGCGACGCAGCGTGATAAGCCGCTCGATGATCAAGGCCACGGCCACGATCGAAGCAAACAACAAGGGCCAGATGGGCCAGCCGGCAGCTTGGAGAATGGCGAACACGCGAGCGCTCCTGAGAATCGGACGAAGCCCATGACTCTAACCTGCCCTAGGTTGCAGAGCAACACATGGAACGTGTCAGACAATCCACAAATTCTGTGGATAACTTTGTGGATTGATGCCAAGGGAGGACGCTAAACCCGTAGTTCGTAAGGCTTTTTAGTGGTCGGGTCAAAAATGAGGCGATATACACTTTTGTTTTAAATCAATAACTTATAAGTTTTTTGGCAAGTCAAGAGCCTGGGCTGGATTTTTTGCCCCCACCCTGGGCGAGATGTGGATTCCGGTAGAATTCAAGTCCATGAACACCCCGCAAATCAGTACCAAAGTCAACTCCGGCGAAGTCGTTTCCGTGTCTTGGTTGAACCGCGCGGCCCGCGAAGCACTCGAGGGCAGCTTCCCTCTGCTGTGGATCGCCGGCGAGGTGTCGACCCTGACCCGCGCCGCTTCGGGGCATGTCTACTTCACGCTCAAGGACGATCAGGCGCAGGTGCGTTGCACCATATGGCGCAACCGGGCCCAGTTGCTCGGCTTTCGCCTGGAGCACGGCATGCGCGTCGAAGTCCGCGCGCTGGTGACCCTGTTCGAAGCCCGCGGGGACTACCAGCTGAACGTCGAGTCTGTCCGTCAGGCGGGCGTCGGCAATCTTTACGAGGCCTTCCTGCGCCTGAAGGCGCGACTTGAAGCGGAGGGCCTGTTCGATCCGGCCAGCAAGCGGCCGCTGCCGCGCTTTCCACGGGGGCTCGCGGTCATCACCTCGCCCCAGGCCGCCGCCTGGCGCGATGTGACTGCCGCGCTAGCACGCCGGGCAGCGCACGTGCCAGTCAGCCTGTATCCGAGTCTGGTCCAGGGCGCCGACGCTCCCACCCAGATCGCTGCGGCGATCAGGCAGGCCGGCCTCCGCGCCGAGCTGGACGGCAACGACGTACTGCTGCTGGTACGTGGCGGCGGCAGCCTGGAAGACCTCGCCGCCTTCAACGACGAGAGCGTCGCCCGCGCCATTCGCGCCTGCCCCCTGCCGGTGGTGGTCGGTGTTGGCCACGAGACCGACGTGAGCATCGCCGATTTCGCCGCCGACTTGCGCGCCGCCACGCCAACCGCAGCGGCCGAACTTGTCAGCGCCGGCTACGTGGAAGCACGGGAAGGATTGGAGCAACTGGCGCATCGCCTCAAACGAGCCATGGAACGGCGTATCGAGAACGCAGCCCAGCGCGTCGACCGGGCCGCCGCACGCCTGATCCACCCCCGCCAACGTCTGCACGCCGGCCGGCTGCAACTGGAGAATCTGCAGCAACGCCTGCAGGCCCGCATTAGCCAGCAGCTGTCCGCCCACCGGACGCGGGTCACCACGCTGGAACTGCGCCTGGCCGCCCGCAGGCCCGATCTGCCCAGCCGGCAACAGAGGCTGAGCATGCTGGAGCAAGGACTGCAGCGGGCCATGCACAAGTTGTTCGCCGATCGCCGGACGCAACTCAACACCCTGGGCCAGCACCTGGCCCACCTCGATCCCCGCGGCGTCCTGTCCCGCGGCTACAGCATCACACGGAATGCCTCGGGCCAGATTATTCGCTCCGCCAGTGGGCTCGTTCTGGGGGATCTCATCCACGTCGAATTCCACGACGGCGTCGTAGATGCAAAGGTAGACAAGCATTCCAGCTAGTTGCGGTGCAAAATAGCGGGTGGAACCGGCGACCGGATGAGGTACGCCGAGGCCGATTGTGCAGAGAATCCAATCCCGACTAGAATAGTCGGACAATTTCCTATACCCCGGAGAAACAAATGGCTCATACCCTGCCCGAACTGCCCTACGCCAAGAACGCCCTGGTCCCCCATATTTCCGAGGAGACCTTCGAATACCACTACGGCAAGCATCACCAAGCCTATGTGACCAACCTGAACAACCTCATCCCGGGCACCGAGTACGAAAACCTGTCCGTCGAAGAGACCTTCCTGAAGGCTCCGGCCGGCGGCATCTACAACAACGCCGCCCAGGTCTGGAACCACACCTTCTTCTGGAGCTCCCTCAAGCCGAATGGCGGCGGCGCTCCCGCCGGCGCGCTGGCTGACGCCATCAACGCCAAGTGGGGCTCCTTCGACGAATTCAAGAAGGCCTTCCAGGCTTCCGCCGTCGGCAACTTCGGTTCCGGCTGGACCTGGCTGGTCAAGAAGGCCGACGGCTCCGTCGACATCGTCAACACCGGTGCTGCCGGCAACCCGCTGAAGAGCGGCGAAGGCAAGCCCCTGCTGACCATCGACGTGTGGGAACACGCCTACTACATCGACTACCGCAATGCCCGTCCCAAGTTCGTGGAAACCTTCCTGAACAGCCTGGCCAACTGGGACTTCGCTGCCGCCAACTTCGCCTGATCGCGAAGCAGCTACAGCTACCGGGAGCCCGGCGACCTCACGGTCGCCGCTCCCGAAACAGCCCCGACATCGGTTCACGCCGTGTCGGGGCTGTTCTTTTTGAGCACGTCTTGAAGCGCGGAAGTATGGCTTGTTGAGTTAACTGTATTTATATACAGTTAACTCATGCCCCAACAGGATCATCCCGCTTTTGCCGAACTCTGTGCCCGCTCCAACTTCAGTTTCCAGACCGGCGCTTCGCATCCAGAGGAGCTCGTAGAACAGGCCGCAGCCCTCGGCTATACCGCACTGGCGTTGGCCGACGAATGCTCCATGGCCGGCGTCGTGCGGGCTTACGCGGCCTGGCAGGCAAACAAGGAACGGCTGCAGCTGATCGTCGGCACCCGCATCCAGCTCGAGGACGGCCCGCAGCTCGTGCTGCTCGCCGAAAACCGGGAGGGCTACGGCCAGCTGTGCCGCCTCATCAGCCGCGGCCGGCTGGCAACAGAAAAGGGCCAGTACCGGCTGCATCGGCACGATCTGCGTGGCGGTCTCAACAGTTGCCTGGCCCTGCTGATTCCGCCGGACACCACCTCCACCACGCTCACGGATGACGCCGGCTGGCTGGCCGCCCTCTTCCCCGACAGAGCCTGGATCGCCGCCCTCTTCCCGATGGGGCCCGACGACCACAGCCGGCAGGCGTGGATCGCCGAAGCAGCGCATACTGCTGGCATCCCAGTCGCCAGCACCTGCGCGCCCTTGATGCACCACCCGTCACGCCAGCCCGTGGCCGATGTGTTGAGTGCACTGCGCCATCATTGCAGCCTCGACGAGGCCGGCTACCGGCTGGCCGCCAATGCCGAACTCCACCTGCAGAGCCGCCAGCGCCTGGCCCGCCGCCACCCGCCTGAGTGGCTGGCCGAAACATTGGTGATTGCCGCCCGCTGCCACTGTCCGCTCGGCGAACTGGGGTATCAATACCCGGATGAAATCGTGCCCCCCGGCGCCACGGCGGGATCCCATCTACGCGCGCTGGTGGACGCCGGCCTGCGGCGCCGCTACCCACCAGCCACACACGGTCGGGATCAGGTTCCTGCCGACATCCGCGCCCAGGCCGACAAGGAGCTCGCGCTGATCATCGACCTCAAGTACGAGGCCTTCTTCCTCACCGTTGAGGACATCGTCCGCTTCGCCCGTAGCAAGAAGATCCTGTGCCAGGGGCGCGGTTCGGCGGCCAACTCGGTGGTGTGTTACGCGCTGGGCATCACCGAGGTCAAACCGGAGGAAGGGCATCTGCTCTTCGAGCGCTTCGTGTCCAAAGAACGCCGGGAGCCACCCGACATCGACGTGGACTTCGAGCACGACCGGCGTGAAGAGATCATCCAGTACATCTACAACAAGTACGGTCGGGACCGGGCCGCCTTGGCCGCCACGGTGATCCGCTACCGTCCCCGCAGCGCCCTGCGTGACGTGGGCCGTGCCCTCGGCTTCGACCTCGGCCAACTTGAACAGCTCAGCCGCCGCCTGGCCTGGTGGGACGGCAGCCGGGTGGCACCGGAGCGCCTGCGCGAAGCCGGCCTCGATCCGGACGCGCCGCGCACGCAGTTGCTGCTCGAACTCGCCAACACGCTCGTCGGCTTTCCCCGTCACCTGTCCCAGCACGTAGGCGGCTTCGTGATTTCCCGCGGCCCGCTGGCCGAACTGGTTCCGGTGGAAAACGCCGCCATGGCCGATCGCACCGTCATCCAGTGGGACAAGGACGATCTGGAAACCCTGGGACTGCTTAAGGTGGACGTGCTGGCCCTCGGCATGCTCTCGGCGATCCGCCGCAGCCTGGATCTCATCTCCCGCTGGCGTGGTCAGTCCTTTGCGGTTGAGGATATCCCGCGGGAGCAAGCTCCCGTCTACGACATGCTCTGCGAAGCCGACGCCATGGGCGTCTTCCAGGTAGAGTCCCGGGCCCAGATGAGCATGCTGCCGCGCCTGAGGCCCCGCACCTACTACGACCTGGTCGTCGAGGTGGCCATCGTCCGGCCCGGGCCGATCCAGGGCGGCATGGTCCACCCCTACCTGCAGGCGCGGGAAAAGGCGGCCCGCTTGGAACCCATCGACTATCCACGGCCGGAAATCGAGCCGGTCCTGTCCCGTACCTACGGCGTGCCGATCTTCCAGGAACAGGTAATGCAGCTGGCGATGGTCGCCGCCGGCTTCAGCCCTGGCGATGCGGATCAACTGCGCCGCTCCATGGGCGCTTGGGGACGCAAGGGCGACCTGCAGCACTACCAGGCGCGCCTGACGGCCGGCATGCTCGCAGGAGGATATCCCCCGGAATTCGCCGAGGCGCTGTGCCGGCAGATCCAGGGCTTCGGCAGCTACGGCTTTCCGGAATCCCACGCTGCCAGCTTCGCGCTGCTGGTCTATGTCTCCGCCTGGCTCAAGCGTTTCGAGCCGGCGGCCTTCCTGTGCGGTCTGCTCAACAGCCAGCCGATGGGCTTCTACGGACCTTCCCAGCTGATCCAGGACGCCCGGCGTCATGGGGTCGAAGTCCGCCCGGCCGATGTCGGCACCAGCGACTGGGAGTGCACCCAGGAGCCCTCCAGCAACGCCCCGGATATCCCCGCCGCCCGCCTCGGTCTGCGCCTCGTCAAGGGCTTCAACGCCGCCGCTGCGGAGCGCATCGTCGTTGCCAGGCAGGATAGCGCCTTCCTGTCGGTGGACGATCTGACACGCCGGGCCGGACTCGATCCCGGAGAGCTCCGCGCGCTGGCCTCCGCCGGCGCCCTCGCCAGCCTGGCCGGCCACCGGCGCCAGGCTTGGTGGGACGCCAGCGGCGCTCACTCCGCCCCCGGCCTGCTCCACCAGGCGCCGCTGGCGGACGACCGGCTGCCCCTGCCCGCCCCCAGCGAAACTCAGGACCTGATCGCCGACTACGCGCACCTGGGTTTCAGCCTGGGCCGGCATCCACTGCTCTTCCTGCGCTCCCGCTTACGGGCCGAACGCTTTCTGACCGCAGCAGAAATCTCCAACTGCCCGGACCGAAAGCTGGCCCGAGCAGCCGGCATCGTCACCTGCCGCCAGCGTCCGGGCACGGCCAAAGGCACGATGTTCGTCACCATCGAGGACGAAACCGGCTGGATCAACGTCATCGTCCGCCCCGAACTCCTGGAAGCCGAAAGACGCATCCTGCTGGGCACCCGCTTGCTCGGCGTGTATGGACAGATCGTCCGCCAGGACAAGGTGGTGCACCTGCACGCCAAACGGGTCGTAGACCGCTCAGCGCTGCTGGGTCAGCTCGCCCCAAGAAGCCGGGATTTTCATTGAATCCTGCTGCTGTTCGGCGGTCTCAGGCATACACACGAATTCCCACCGCCTTCGGAGTCCTTCATGCGTCTTCGTTTCCTATCCGTGCTGACGCTTTACATGTGTATTTTCCTGCTCGCCGGCTGCTCGACCAGCACCATCAAATCCAGTTGGCGGGATGCAGGCACACCCAACGCCATTCCTCACAAGATTGCAGTCTTCGTATCCGCGAAGGACGACGATAACCTGCGCAAGATGGCCGAGAACCGTATCGTCCAGCGCATGCCCAGGAGCGTGCAGGCCAGCGCCGGACATCTGCTTGAACTGGCGCCCACACCCGAAGCCGATAGCATTCGCCAACGCTTGGTAGCCGAGGGTTTCGACACCGCCCTGGTCGCCCGCTTGGTGTCCGTGGACAAGTCGCAAACCATCGTCCCCCCGCAAACCCATTTCGGCCACGATCCCTTGTTCTGGCGGATGGGGCCCTACTATCGGCCCTACTACAGCCCCTTCCTGAGCTACTACCCGTACTCCTACGAAACCCCCGGCTACACCGTCGAGACCACCCGGGTCGTCGTCGAGACCCTGCTGTACCGATTGCCTGATGCCAAACCGGTGTGGTCGGCGGTCACCGAATCGGTCAATCCCGAATCTTCCATTCGCCTTGTGGACGAACTGATCGACCTGCTCGGCAAGCACCTCAAGGACGGAAGACTGCTTCCCCCCAACTAAAAAAGGTCCCGCACACCGCTCTCCAGACGGCATAAAACACCCTATTCAGGTCAGGGGCATTGACCATTTCGGGCATCAGCCGTAACATAGGATTCATTCTCATTTGCGAATGAATCCTATTTTTTCATTCGCACGCAAGCCAGCCACGCGGTTCATTTCGCCCAGCCAGCCAGCGAAAAGGAGACAACCTGACGGCCTGCATGCCGCCCAGGTTCATCGCCGATGCCGACTGACTGGAGCCCTTCGATGCACCGCCTCGCCCGGATTACCCTATCCCTGTTCATGACCCTGCTTCTCCCAGCCTGCGGCGGAGGTGGAGGAGGAAGCAGCGGGGGGGTCGGGACAGACAGCGCCAGCGGCTTGTCCGCAGCAGCCCAACTCGGCGAAAAGCTGTTCAACGACCCGATCCTGTCCAGCACCGGCGCCATGTCCTGCGCCACTTGCCACGACAAGGCCAACCACTACGCTGCCGCAGACACCCGTTCGGTGCCAGCCGGCGCGGATGCCGGCCACGAAGCAGGACGCCAGGCCCCGTCACTCAAATACCTCAAGTTCAACACGGCCTTCTACTTCGCCAAGGATGGCACGCCCACCGGCGGCTTCACCTGGGACGGCCGCGCCAACACCCTCGGCGACCAAGCCTCGGGCCCTCTCCTCAACCCGAACGAAATGGCCAACACCAGCGCCGACGACGTAGTGGCCAAGCTCAAGCGCTCTACCAATGCTGCCGAATTCATGAAGGTCTTCGGCAGCGACATCTTCAACCGCCCCGCCGACGCCTTTGCCCGCCTGCAGTACGCGCTCCAGCAGTACCAGTTGGAAGACGCCGACTTCGCGCCGTTCAGCAGCAAATTCGACCTGTGGCTCTCCGGCAAAGTCCAGCTCACCGACGCCGAGATGCGCGGCTGGGCCCTGTTCAACGACCCGAACAAGGGTAACTGCACCGCCTGCCACGTCGGCACCGCCGCCGACGGCCATCCCCCGCTATTCACCGACTTCACCTACGACACCCTCGGCGTGCCCCGGAATATGGACATCAGGGCCAACGCCGACGCCAGCTACTACGACCTCGGCCTGTGCGGCCCGGTGCGTACCGATCTGTCCCCCCGGACCGACCTGTGCGGCGCGTTCCGGGTACCAACCCTGCGCAACATCGCCAAGACCGGCCCCTACTTTCACAACGGCGCCCTCAAGACCCTCACCGATGCGGTCCGCTTCTACGTTCGCCGGGATACCAACCCAGAGGAGTGGTACCCGACCGACGCCAGCGGCATCGTGCAGAAATTCAACGATCTGCCCGCCGCCTACCGCAAGAACGTGAATACCGTCGAAGTGCCGTACAACCGCAAACCTGGCGACACCCCAGCCCTGACCGAGAGCGAGATCGCCGACCTGGTGAGCTTCCTGAACACGCTGACCGACGGCTACATCCCCTGAGCCGATACCGACTTCCACATTCAAGCCTGCTTGCCGATTCCGGAGAAACGACGATGAAGAGCACCCCGATCTGTCTGGCCCTCGCGGCCCTGTTTGCCACTGGCAGCGCCCATGCCGCAACCGACGCGGAACTGATGGCCAGGCTCGAACGCCTCGCCGCCGAGCTCGAAGCCGTCAAGGCTGAGCTGAAAACCGTCAAGGCCCAGGCAACGGCCAGCCAGGCCCCTGTCGCAGCCACCACCACTTCTGCAACTCCGGCACCGGTTGCCGTCCCGAGCCCTGCCTCGGCACCAGCCCAGGCCTATCAGGCGCCCCTGGCCGTCAGCAACTCCAGTGGCCAGACCAGCTTCTTCGGTTACGGCGAAGTCAATTACAACCGCCCCTTCCGCGACCAGAGCAACACCAAGATGGATGTACGCCGGGCAGTTATCGGCATCACGCACCAAGCCTCGGAGCGGACCCGCATCGTCACCGAATTCGAGTTCGAGCACGCCATCGCCTCGGCCGACGACCAAGGTGAAGTCGAGGTCGAGCAGATCTACGTAGAACACCGCCTCAACGACAACGTCGGCCTCAAGGGTGGCCTGTTCCTGATCCCTCTCGGCTTCATGAACCTGAGCCACGAGCCGACCTCCTACTACGGTGTTGAGCGCAATTTCGTCGAGACAGCCATCATCCCGACCACCTGGCGCGAAGTTGGCATGTCCGCCTTTGGCGTGACCGACGCCGGCCTGCGCTGGGACGTCGGCCTGACCAGCGGCTTTGACCTAAACAAGTGGGATGGCACCAGCAGCGAAGGCAAGGAGTCGCCGCTGGGCGCTCTGCATCAGGAAGGCCAGCTCGCCAAGGCCAACAACCTGTCGGCCTACGGCGCCGTCAGCTGGCGCGGCACGCCCGGCCTGGACGTGGGCGCCGGCGTTTTCTCCGGCAAGGTCTCCCACAAGAACACCGCTGCCGACAGCACCAAGGCCGGCCTGTACGCCCCGGACGCCCGTGTGACCCTGTGGGATGCCCACGCGCGCTGGACCCCCGGCAAGTGGGATCTGGCCGCCCTCTACGCCCGCGGCGCCATTACCGACACCAGCCAGTTCAACCTGCAGTTTGCCGGCGGTACCCTGGTGCCCAAGTCCTTCTATGGCTGGTACACCCAGGCTGCCTACAAGCTGTGGGAAGGCGGCGAATACCGTCTGAGCCCCTTCGCGCGCTACGAGGTGTTCAACACGGCGGCCAATTACGCCGCCATGCCGGCGGGCCTGGAAGCCGACTCCCAGCGTGACGAGAAGGTGGTCACCGTCGGCGCCAACCTGCGTGTCGGCGACAACGTAGTCCTGAAGGCCGACGTGCAGCGCTTCCAGCTGGATCGCACCCGCGATCGCCTGAACCTGGGTATTGGCTACCAGTTCTGATCGAGGAGCGGAGCCTGTATTCTCAACTTTGCCCGGCAGTCCTCCCTGACTGGCCGGGCTTTGTGCTTTAAACGAAGGAACAACGATGAGCAAGTCCTGTGACAGCTGGAGCACTGTTTCCTTGATCAGCCTGGCCAGCGCCAGCCTGAGCGCGCTCTGTCCGCCGAGCGTCGAGGCCGCCCAGTACCTGAGCGTCGAACAGGCCGAAAAAGCAGCTTTTCCCGAGGCGGACCGATTCGATGCGCGCGTGCTACGACTGACGCCCGAGCAACTCCGCAGCCTCGACGCCGTCGCCAGCGTGCGTCAGCGCGGCGAAATCCGTCAGATCGAAGCCTGGGCCGGCAACAAGCTGCTCGGCACCCTGTATGTGGACGACGTGCTCGGCAAGGTCGAATGGGTGACCTACGCCGTGGCGGTGGGCGCCAATGGCTCCGTCCGCTCCCTGGAAATTCTCGAATACAGGGAAACCCACGGTTACGAAGTACGCACCCCCAGCTGGCGCAAGCAGTTCACCGGACGCCGCCTCGATACGCCCTTCCATTTCGGCGATGACATCAAGAACATCAGCGGTGCCACCCTGTCCTGCTCCCACCTCACAGCCGGCGTTCAGCGCCTGCTGGCACTGCACGCCCAGCTGACCAAGTCACGATGAGCAGTTGCGCCTTGAGACGGATCCGTCCGTGGCTCGGGACTTACGTACATATCGACGTGACGGCAGCTGATGCACACCGCGCGGCGCTATCCGTAGAAGCCGCCTTCGAGACCATCGCAGCCGTGCACCGGGCCATGAGCTTCCATTCGCCGGACAGCGAGATCTCCCGCCTGAATCGGGAAGCCCATCTGCGCCCGGTAAGCGTCAGCGCCCATACCCGGGAAGTCCTGCTGGCCACCCGACGGTTTGCACAGCTATCCGGTGGTCTGTTCGACCCTACGATGGCCCCGGCACTGGTACGGCATCAGCTTCTGCCCACCCCGGCGGCGCCCGCAGCCGACCGGGAAGCAAACTGGGAAGACATCGAAATCGACAAGGACGGCCAAGTTTTTTTCCGGCGTCCCCTATGGATTGACCTGGGCGGTATCGCCAAGGGCTACGCCGTCGACCAGGCCATTGACGTCTTGAGAGACTTCGGCGTGCTGGAGGCATGCGTAAATGCGGGTGGCGATCTCCGTAATTTCAGCCGCGAGGGACTGCGCCATCCGCTGACGGTCCGTCACCCGGGCGATGCATCGCGGTCCATCCCCCTCGGCCACATCGCCAACAAGGCCGTTGCCAGCTCAGGCGAATTCGTTCTCGGGCGCAGCGGGACTCAGACCGACACATCCCCCATTGTCGATCCCCGCCACGGCGTTGCACAATGCCGCCCGCGCAGCGTAACCGTCATTGCCGATAGCTGCTGCACCGCAGACGCACTGACCAAGATCGTCAGCCTGCTTGGCCAGCATGCCAGCCCCTTGCTGGCCGAACTGGATGCCAGCGCCGCCATCATTGAGGCACCCGACACCCTTCACGCCAGTTCCGGCTTCTGGTCAGCGCTGGGCCACGACGCCTCCCCAGGACACGCCCTTCATGCATGAACATCCCCATCCACGCCCCCGCAAAGCCGTTCGACCAGGGCGTCGTCAACGCCATGCCGTCCACCTGAGCACCCTTCTGCTCCTCTGCAGCGGTGTGGTATGGATGCTGGCCCACTACCTGCTCCCGCTTCCTGAAGACGCCGCCCGCCACCCCCTGGAGCCTTGGGCCATGCGCGCACATGGAGCCGCAGCCATGTTCGGCCTGGCCGTGCTGGGCAGCATCTGGACCACCCACGTGATGCCCGCGTGGCAGCGTGGGACTCACCGCCTGTCCGGCGGCAGCCTGTTCCTGCTGTGGGCGGGGCTGATCCTGAGCGGCTATGGCTTGTACTACCTCGCGGACGAAACTCAACGCGCAACCACCAGCTGGATTCACATGGGCTGCGGTCTGCTTCTGCCCTTCGGGCTTCTGCTGCACGTCCTGCAAGCCATGCGCGCCCGCCGACCCACTGGCGGAGCAGCCTGATCAAGCAGATCCATCAGCCGCGGCGCGCTCACGCCGTCGATAGTGGATGACGGCCGGCGCCACGATAAGCGCAGCGAGCAGGGCGACCAGGCTCAGTGGCCACAGTACAGGCGCATTCCATTCAGCACGTTTTTTGGCCCTGGCCGCAACATCAATTCGCTGATACTTCAAGGTGTTGCGGATGATCTTGCCTGGCTTTCGGTTGTACAGCCAACCGTGCTGCAGCGTGTAAGCCTTTTCGTAAAACCCCCAGACCCATGGCGCATCGTGCTGCAGGATCGCCAGCATGCGTTCGATGATCGCCATCCTCTCGGGCCCGTTGGGCATCGCCTTCATGCGCTCAAAAAGACGATCGTATTCGGCGTTTTCATAGTTCGCGGCATTCTCACCCTGGCTCTTGACCTTGCCTTGCGGACCATAAAGCAGAAACAGGAAATTCTCTGGATCCGGGTAATCGGCGTTCCATCCCCAGTAGAAAAGCTGGGCATTGCCCTTGCGGATCTTGTCCTGAAAACGGTTGTAGTCCGTGGCTCGTACAACCAACTGGATATCCAACTGCTTGAGCTGTTTGGACAGCCAATCAACGGAGGCTTTATCCCCAAGGCCGCTACCGGTGGTGTCCAGGTTGATCACCAGCGGCTCCCCTGTCTTTGCATCCCGTCCGCCTGGATATCCCGCTTCAACGAGGAGCCGACGGGCCTCCTCCACCGGCTTGCGACGCACCCTGCCATCAACCCAGTCATACACATAAGGGTTAAGGCCCGCCTTGTCGGCCCTGTAGCCCGAGATGCCAGGCGGGATCGGATGCATGGCGGGTAGACCGCGTCCGTTGAGAAAGACCGAAATGAACTCCTCTTGATCGATCGCGATCGATAGGGCCAGACGCAACTTGCGGGCACGCTCGCTGTTGCCGCCGACCACGGGATCGAGCATGTTGAAGCCCATGTACATGACACTGGGAGCCACCGAGGTATTGAGCTTAATACCCTTGGCCACCATCTCGTCAGACAGGGTCACATCCCCTTGCCCTCCCATCTGGACAGCCTGGTCGAAATTGTCCGACGAGACCCCCGACGCATCGTAGTAACCCTGCAAAAACTTGTTCCAGTACGGAATGCTTTCCTTTTCCCGAGTAAAAACCACCCTGTCGACGAACGGGAGCGCCTTGCCGCAGTCGGCCAGCAGGCCTGCCTCACGATCCCCGGCCTCACCGTCACACGGATAGCTCTCCCCATGGAAATTCGGGTTGCGGACCAAGGTCATGCGCGCATTGGGATTGTTGTCCACGAGCATGTACGGCCCGGTCCCCACCGGCCACCAGTCCAGCGTCAGATTGCGCTCCGCCATGCCCGGCTGGGAAAAGAAACGGTCTACCTCGTACGGGAGCGGCGCGAAGAAGTTCATGGCCAGCCAGTAAGGAAACTGCGGGTACGTTCCCTTGATACTGATCCGATAAGTGTAACGGTCCACGATCTCGACACCACTCAGGGTGTAGCCGCGCAGGTCAATCCACGCATCCCGGCTGGGGTAACGCCCAGCCTTCTCGTCGGCCAACAGACGCGCATGCAAGTCCTTCAAGCCGACGATGTAGTCGCCCATCAATTCAAGCACCGGGGAATGCAGGCGCGGATGGGCAAGCCGCTTGATCTGATAGACAAAGTCATCAGCTGTCAGCTCCCGGCTCCCAGTCAGGGGAAAATCACCCAGCACACGCCGGCCTTCAAGTTCCTCCCTTTTCAGATTCCAGTACACCGGCACACCCTTTGCATCCACGGCAAAGGCAGGATGCGGTTGGTAGCGCACCCCGGGCCTGATACGGATCTCGTATTCACTGCGGGCGATCCTGGCCGGATCGCTGCCTGCCGGCAGAAGATGCCCCTGCCCGTCGTACTCGCGCAAGACAGGCATCTGGGCGGCGGACAGCACGTCCAGCTGGAATGGACGCTTCAAGTAGTGATACTGGAGCGGCGGCTCATAGATCTGGCTGAGGAAGGTTGCTTCATCTTCGCTGTACGATTGCACCGGATCCAGATGCTTGGGCCGCTGAGTGAAGGCGGTGTACAGAATGTTTTTGCCCTGCTCCGCTGCGGGATAGGGATCGTTCCAACCCTGACCGCAACCAGCCGTAACCAGGACGAGTAACACCAGAAGGAAATACGAAATTGTCGCGCGCATGGTGTCAAGTCTAACGGATCGCCCGGCCGTCCGTGGCGACGCACGGCTGGGAAGCATCCGTTATAATTGAACGGTTATTCACTGGAGACACCTTACATGGGCTTTCTCGCCGGCAAACGCATTCTCATCACCGGATTGCTGTCCAACCGCTCGATTTCCTACGGGATCGCCAAAGCCATGCACCGGGAAGGTGCCGAACTTGCGTTCACCTATCAGAATGAACGCTTTGTTGAACGGGTTTCCAAAATGGCTGCCGAGTTCGGCAGCTCGCTGGTCTATCCCTGCGACGTCCAAAACGACAATGAAATTGCCGACTTGTTCACCGAGCTCGGCAAGCAGTGGGACGGCTTGGATAGTCTCGTCCACTCCATCGCTTTCGCGCCGAGCGAAGCCCTCGAGGGCGACTTCCTCGACGGGGCAAGCCGCGAAGCCTTCCGGATTTCCCAAGAGATCAGCGCCTACAGTTTCCCTGCCCTCGCCAAGGCCGCACGGCCAATGATGAAGGGGCGCAACGGCTCGCTGCTCACCCTGTCCTATCTGGGCGCAGTGCGCACCATGCCCAACTACAACATCATGGGCCTGGCCAAGGCCAGCCTGGAGGCAGCCGTTCGCTACATGGCAGTCAGTGTGGGGCCTGAAGGCACCCGTGTTAACGCCATTTCCGCCGGCCCCATCAAGACCCTGGCTGCATCCGGCATCGGCAGTTTCGGCAAGCTGCTCGCTTTCAACGAACGCAATGCGCCATTGCGCCGCAACGTGACTATCGAAGAAGTCGGCAATGCAGCCGCCTTCCTGTGCTCGGATCTGGCCAGTGGCATCACTGGCGAGATCATGTACGTCGATGGTGGCTTCAATACAACGGCACTCGGCAACCCCGATCAGGGCTAACTGCCGAATCCGCTCTTGGTGCAAAAAAGCCCTTGTTCAACAAGGGCTTTTTTGTTGCGCTCGAAGTCAGTACTGCTTATTGCTTGTCTTTGGGGGACTCAAGTGCCGCAGCATTGATCTTCACGTCGTAACGCTTGCGCAATGCTGCGATATAGGCGGAGAAATCCTGCTCAGCCAGAATCCGTGCATATTGCTGCCGCAGAGCTTCCAAGCGGGGATCATTCTCAGCGATGGTCGGGCGGCTAACTTTCTCAACACGGAACAATACATAGCCCGCTCCAGGCAATTTCGCGCCGGCGTAGGTCGGCAACTTGTCCGTCGGCGCGCGGAAAACCGCTCGCAACGCATCGGGAGGCAAACCCTGCGTGCCCCGCTGCAGAGGGTGGGACGCACTCCAGCCAAGCTCGAGCGTCTCTCCCTTGAGCAATTTGGCGAGCTTGGACTCACCATCAGCCTCGGCAAGTTTGCCGGCCTCTTCGGCTGAAAGCACCTTGCGGATATCGCCCTTCACATCGTCAAACGGGCGCAGGGACGATGGCTTGAAGTCGAGTACCCGCGCGGCCACCATGCTTCCACCGCCTACATCCACCGCCTCGGTATTACGCTTGTTCTTGACGCTGTCGTCCGAAAAGATAGCTGCGGCCAGCTTCGGATTGTCGAAGGGCGGCGGCATCTTGCCGTCTCGAGCAATCCAGTCGCTCGTACGGATCTGCAACTTAAATTTCTCAGCCGCCGGCTTGAGGCTATCCGCCTGTTCATAGACCGTATTACTGAAGGCATCGACAAGTTCGGCCAGCTTCTTGGCGGCCTCCGCACGCTTCAATTCCGCGGCGAGCTCAGCCTTAACATCCTCGAAGGCTCGCGCCTTTTCGGCCTTTATCCCAGTCAGACGAATGATGTGGAAACCGAAATCCGACTGGACAACGCCAGACAAGTCGCCTTCCTTCACCAACCCAAAAGCCGCGTCTTCAAAGGGCTTGACCATAGCTCCGCGGGCAAAATAACCAAGATCACCGCCCTTATCAGCTGAGCCGGGATCCTGTGAGTTTTCCTTGGCGAGCTTTGCAAAGTCGGCAGGATTGGCCTTCACCTGCTTAAGTAGGGCCTCGGCCTTCTCCTTGGCGGCCTTGAGGACGACATCGCCGGCAGCCTTGTCCGCCTGGATGAGGATATGGCTAGCACGACGCTCCTCCCCTTGGCGGAAGCGTTCCGGATGAGCGTCGTATTCCTTGCGGACATCAGCGTCGCTCACCACAATCTGCGCAGCCAGTTCATCCCGGTTGAGGACGAGATACTCCGCCCGCAACTGGGCAGGCAGTTCGAACTGCTTGCGATTGCTGTCGTAGAACCTCTGCACAGCGTCATCCGCCAGCTTTACCGACGTAGCGTATTGATCAGCCCCAAGACGCACTTCACTAACCTGACGCTCCTCCTGCTGAACGGCATACACGCCTTCAGCAGACTTGCGTGAGACCAAAGCCCCCTCGGTCAGCACGCCGATCACCTGTTGCAATGCCAGGTCCTGTCGCAAACGTGATTCGAAGACAGCCTGGCTCATGCCCTCAGCCTGCAGTGCGGCCTCGTAACGAGGCAGCGAAAAATGACCGTTTTCTTGGAAAGCAGGAATTGTTGCAATGGTGTCGCGGAGTTTCTGATCAGAGACAGTCACGTGCTTCTTAGACAAGTCGAGCGCAAGCAACCGCTGGTTCACCAGATTCTCAAGAACAGCTCGACGCGCCTCGACGGTCTCCATCATCGCAGGATTAAAATTTGCCCCCAACTTTGCCCGCAAGCGTTCTTGCTGTTCACGAAGAGCCTGCTGGAACTCTACCTGCCCAATGGTGATGCTCCCGACTTTGGCGACCTCATCCCCTCCACTCATGTTCCGGACGTAGGAATCAACCCCCCAAAAAGCAAACGGAAGCGTAATCAAGAGCAAAAAAACCTGAACAATCTTCTTGTTGTTGCGTACTGCATCAAACATGCGGGGATCCTTAGTTACAGCTATGGGCAAGTGGTTTGTGACAGGAGAAATACAAAAAAGGCGAACTTTCTGTTCGCCCTTCAACCTGACATTGATCAATCGCCGTTAAAGCGGACAGGACTCAAGGCTGTCAGACACTCACATCCGAGAGCTTGAATGATGCTCATGACCACTCCATGACTAGTCGAGTCTACATGCAGGAATGTTAGGGAACAAGAGCCAAGACTAGCCAATCAGCGAAAAGCAAAAAGGCCACATATAGTGGCCTTTTTGCTTTTTTCTCAAATTCTTTTGGCGGAGTGGACGGGACTCGAACCCGCGACCCCCGGCGTGACAGGCCGGT